>JAKAJW010000115.1 GCA_021813645.1 Pseudomonadota bacterium
CGAGGGTGATGAGCGCGAGCTTGGCAGCGATCGAGCCGGCGAAGTCTCCCAGTCTGGTCAGCAAGGCACCCTCATAACCCATGCGAGGCGATCCGCCCGGGGCGGTCGCGGCACGGGCCGGCGCGAGATGCACCGGCCCGGCCGGCCTGTGGCGAACCCCCGACGAACGCAACGCTGGGACTATGCGGCCGCGAGTTTAAGGGAGCGTAAACCGTGCTTGGCCCGGCCGGTCAGAATTCCACCTCCAGCTCGGCGATCTCATTGGGCTCGGCCCGCGCGGCGGCGATCCATTCCTGCATCAGCGGCCAGGCCAGGATGGTGTCGCAATAGGCCTGCGGCTGCGGCTCCAGCGCCACGGCATAGGTGCGGAAGCGGGTGCAGACCGGGGCGAACATTGCATCGGCCACGGTGGGCTTGCCGAACAGGAACGGCCCGCCATAGGCCTCCAGGCATTCGCGCCAGATCGCCTTCACCCGTTCCACGTCGGGGCGGGCGCCCGAGAAGATCTTGAACGCGCTGTGCTGCGCCCGCAGGTTCATCGGCAGCGCCGAGCGCAGGTTGTAGAAGCCCGAATGCATCTCGCCCGAGATCGCCCGGCAATGCGCCCGCCGCGCCCGGTCCTTCGGGTAGAGGCCGGCCAGGGGCGCGATCTCATTGAGATATTCGGCGATCGCCAGGGTGTCCCAGACCTCGACCCCGTCATGGCTCAGCCGCGGCACCCGCACCGAGGGCGACAGCAGCAGAAGCTCCTGACGCATCGCGTCGTCGTCGGGGTCGACGTGACGCTCCACGAAATCGAGTCCCGCCATCTTGCACAGCAGCCAGCCGCGCAACGACCAGGATGAGTAATTCTTGGACGAAATCGTCAGGGATGCCTGAGCCATGAGCATACTCCACGAGCGATGCTGCGATGCGGAAAATTATCGCTCACACCGGGCCGCTTTGCACTAGATTTCTCTGACAGACCCGGGGTTCCGCCATGCTTTATGCCGCTTATCAGGCGCAAGACGACCTGATCGCCCCTTTCCGCGCCGCAGCGTCGCTGGGCCGGGCCTTCCTGCCCGATACCGCCGGCCCCTTCGCCGGACCGCTGCGCCAGGCGGGGGCCGCGATGGAGATGCTCGGCCGGTTCCAGCTGAGCCATGCCCGGCCGGAGTTCGGCATCCGTCGGGTGCGCGCCGGCAGCCGCCTGGTGCCGGTGACCGAGGAGGTGGCGCTCGATCTGCCCTTCGCCAATCTTCTGCATTTCCGCCGCGAGATGGACGCCCGCCAGCCGCGCGTGCTGGTGGTGGCGCCGCTGTCGGGCCATTTCTCCACCCTGCTGCGCCATACCGTCGAGGTGCTGCTGCGCGACCATGAGGTGTTCATCACCGACTGGAAAAACGCCCGCGACGTGCCCCTGGCCGCCGGCCGCTTCGGGGTCGAGGACTATGTCGCCTATCTGATCCGCTTCCTGGAGGCGATCGGGCCGGGCGGGCATCTGCTCGCAGTGTGCCAGCCCTGCGTGCAGGCGCTGGCCGCGGTAGCGGTGATGTCCGAGGCGGACAATCCGGCCACGCCGCGCACGATGACGCTGATGGCCGGCCCGATCGACATCCGCGAAAGCCCGACGGCGGTGAATGCGCTGGCGCAGGAGCGGCCGCTGTCCTGGTTCCAGAGCCGGGTGATTTCCGAAGTGCCGGCGCGCTTTGCGGGCGCCGGCCGGCGGGTCTATCCGGGCTTCGTCCAGCTCTTTGCCTTCCTGTCGATGAACATGGACCGCCACCGCGCCCAGCACCGCCAGCTCTACCGTCACCTGGCCGCCGGCGAGACGGCGGAGGCGGCCAAGATCAAGCGGTTCTACGACGAATATTTCGCCGTGCTGGATCTGACCGAAGAGTTCTACATCGAGACGGTGGACCGGGTGTTCCAGCGCGCCGAACTGGCCACAGGCGGCTTCCGCTTCCGCGGCAAGCCGGTGAACCCGGCGGCGATCCGCAAGACCGCGCTGCTGACGGTGGAGGGCGGGCGCGACGATATCTGCGGCCTCGGGCAGACCGCGGCGGCGCATGAGCTCTGCACCTCGCTGCGGCCGCATCTGAAGCGCCACCACCTGCAGGCCAATGCCGGCCATTACGGCGTGTTCAGCGGCCGCCGCTGGGAACAGGAAATCTACCCGGCGGTGCGCAACCTGATCCTGGCGATGGAATAGCGCGGGATCGGCGCCGGCAGCCGCATTCGGGCTTGCCCCCGCCGCCGCCGCAGGCTTTTCTCGCCCCGGTCCGGGTCGCGAGAGGGAGGCAGGCCGTGACGCAGCTGACGAAGCGGCCGCAGGACCTCCTGCGCGCCCTGTTCGACCGGGCGGTGGAAGTGGCCGATCCGATGCGCAGCCTGGCGCGGTTCCTGCCGGACAAGCCGCCGGGCCGGGTGGTGGTGGTCGGTGCCGGCAAGGCCTCGGCCCGGATGGCCGAGGCGGTCGAGGCCGCCTGGGGCCCCTGCGAGGGGTTGGTCATCACCCGCTACGGCTATGCCCGGCCCTGTCGCGGCATCGAGATCGTCGAGGCCGCCCATCCGGTGCCGGACGCCGCCGGCCTGGCCGCGACGGCGCGGATGCTCGACCTGCTGGGCGGGCTCGGCGAGGGCGATTTCGTGCTGGCGCTGATCTCGGGCGGCGCCTCGGCGCTGCTGGTGGCCCCGGCCGAGGGGGTGAGCCTGGCCGAAAAGCAGGCGGTGAACGCCGCGCTGCTCGCCTCGGGCGCGCCGATCGACAAGATGAACACGCTGCGCAAGCACCTCAGCCGGGTGAAGGGCGGCCAGCTGGCCGCCGCCGCCTATCCGGCGCGGATGCTGGCGCTGATGATCTCGGACGTGCCGGGCGACGATCCGGCCTTCATCGGCTCGGGCCCGACCGTCGGCGACGCCACGACCCCGGAGGAGGCGCGGGCGATCCTGGCGCGTTGGAACATCGCCGTGCCGGCCTCGGTGACGGCGGCGCTGGCGCGGCCGACCGGCGTCATCCCGCCGGGCGATGCGCGGCTGGCCAGGGTGGAGAACCGCGTCATCGCCGCGCCGGCGCAGTCGCTCGAGGCGGCCGCCGCGCTGGCGCAGCAGGCCGGTTGCACGGTGCGCCTGCTGGGCGACGCGCTCGAAGGCGAGGCGCGCGCGGTGGCGGCCGATCAGGCGCGCCAGGCGCGGGCGCTGGCCGCCGGGCTCCGACCCGGCGATCCGCCGCTAGTGCTGCTGTCGGGGGGCGAATTGACGGTGACCCGGCGTGGCGACGGTGTCGGCGGGCCGAATGCGGAATTCTGCCTGGCGCTGGCGATCGCGCTCGACGGCGCGGCCGGCATCCATGCGCTGGCCTGCGACACCGATGGCGTCGATGGGGCGGCGGAGGTGGCGGGGGCGCTGATCGGTCCGGAGACCCTGGCGGCGGCCCGCGCCCGGGGCATCGACCCCGCGGCGCGGCTTGCCGCCAATGACGCGCATGGCTTCTTCGCGGCGGTGGGCAGCCAGGTCATCACCGGGCCGACGCTCACCAATGTCAACGACTTCCGGGCCGTCCTGCTGCTGCCGCCGGTGGCCTGAGGCAGGCCTCGGGGCCGCTCGGCGGCGGCAGCGGTGCGGGTCAGGCCGCCTGGGCGGCCTCGGCGGCGATCTGGCGGATCATCGGGCGCGACACGCCGATGTCGGCCAGGTCGCGGTCGCTCAGCGACGCGAGTTCGTTATAGACGCGGGCGAATTCGGCGCGCCGACGCAGCGCGGCACGCAGGCCGGCAAAGCGGGGCAGGTGAAGGCTCGCGGGGGTGTTGGTGGTCAGGGTGGTCATCGGTTCATCTCGTCTCAGCTCAGCGCCGGCCGGATTGCCGCCGCTGCAGTGCAGAAATAAACCTTTCGCCGGCTTCCGGTAGATAGGTCAGCATCATTGCCGTCATGCAATATGTGCATTGCTCATGCGTCCAGCGCATGGCCAGATCAATGGCCCCCGCCGCCCGCCGCCGTGCCGCGCGGGGCCGGTTTGTTCATCGCGATGGCAAAGATCGACAGCGCCGTGAACAGCAGGGTGAGCAGGGTGAAGACATCGATGAAGGACATCACCGTGGCCTGCCGCCGCACCATCCCCGACAGTTCGGCCAGCGCGCCGGCCTTGGGATCGGCGGCCCCGGTCGCGGCCAGCCCCTGCTGGAGATTGGCGAGCGTGCCCATCGCCTGGGCATTGGCCCAGTTCAACCCTTCCGACAGCCGCTCGTAATGCAGCCAGCCGCGCTTGACCAAGAGCGTGTTGATGATGGCGAGCCCGACCGCGCCGCCAAGGTTGCGCATCAGGTTGTACAACCCCGAGGCGCCCTTCAGCTTCATCGGCGACAGCGTGCCGAGGGCGAGGTTGTTGATCGGCACCATGCAGAGCATCAGCGATATGCCGCGCAGGATCTGCGGCACCAGCAGTTCCCAGAAATCCCATTGGTCGGTCATGTAGGTGAGCTGCCAGCAGCTCAGCGCGAAGCCGAGGAAGCCGACGATCAGCATGGCGCGCAGGTCGAGCTTCGAGGCCAGCATGCCGGCGATCGGCGCGGTGCAGAACATGGCCAGGCCGGAGACGAACATCGTCTCGCCGATCATCAGGCTGTCATAGCCGCGGATCTCGGCCAGATAGACCGGGTAGAGATAGGTCAGCCCGTAAAGCCCCATGCCGAGCACGAAGGAGAACAGCGAGCCCATGGCGAAGTTCTTGTTGCGATAGGCCGAGAAGTCGACCACCGGCAGCCGCACCGTCGCGGTGCGGAAGATGAAGAGCGCGCAGCCGAGCACCGAGACGATCGCCATGTTGCGCACCGCCGTGTCGGCCAGCCAGCCGTATTGCGGCCCTTCTTCCAGCGCATATTCCAGCCCGCCGAGGAAGGCGGCCATGCCGATCAGCCCCCACCAGTCGAAGTGCCGCATCAGCTCGGGCTCGGGCTTGTCGAAGTCGATCAGGTTCCAGGCGGCAAGGGCGACCAGGATGCCCGGCGGCACGTTCACCAGAAACAGCCAGTGCCAGGAATAGGTGTCGGACAGATAGCCGCCGACGGTCGGCCCGATGGTCGGCGCCAGCGTCGCGATGAGGCCGATCATCGGCGAGACGACGTTCTGCTTCGAGGGCGGGAAGATGGTGAAGGCCGCCGCGAAGACCGAGGGGATCATGCCGCCGCCGATGAAGCCCTGGATCGCCCGGTAGATCATCATCTGGTCGATCGAGGTCGCGGTCGAACACAGCAGCGACGCCGCGGTGAAGCCGAGCGCGGAGATCGTGAACAGTACCCGGGTGGAGAGGATCCGCCCGAGGATCCCCGACAGCGGGATCATCACCACCTCGGCGATCAGATAGGCGGTCTGCACCCAGGCCACCTCCTCCGAGGAGGCGCTGAGCCCGGCCTGGATCTCCTTCAGCGAGGCGGCGACGATCTGGATGTCCAGGATCGCCATGAACATGCCGAAGACCATCGCCATGAAGGCGAAGACCCGGCGTGGCGTCAGCGAGCCCTCGGGCGCCATGGCGGGTTCCTCACTGCGCGGCGGGCCGGGTGCGGGTGTCGACGCTGACCACGGCGGACAGCCCGGCCTGCAGCCGGCCCGATTCCAGCAGCGCCTGCGGCAGCCGGATCCGCACCGGCACCCGCTGCACCACCTTGGTGAAGTTGCCGGTGGCGTTCTGCGGCGGCAGCAGCGAGAATTCCGCGCCGGTCGCCGGTGCGACCGAGGCCACCGTGCCGGTGAAGCTCTGATCGGGCAGGGCGTCGATCGTCACCTGGACGGTTTCGCCCGGAACGATGGCCGGCAGCTGGGTTTCCTTGTAATTCGCCTCGATGTAGATCGCGTCGGTCGGCACCACGGCGGCGATCTTCTGGCCCGGCGAGACCAGGTCGCCGGCATGCACCGCCAGATTGGCCACCGTGCCGTCCACCGGGGCGCGCAGCACCGTGCGGTCGAGGTTGCGCTGCGCCTGGTCGACGGCCAGCTTCAGGCTGGCGAGCTGGCTCTGCGCCTCCGCTTCCTGCGCCTGCAGCACGCTGACATTGGCCTGCGCCGCGGCGATCGCCGCATTGGCGCCGGTCACCGCTGCATGGGCCTGGTCGAGCGCGGCCACCGCGTCGTCCACCGCCGATTGCGCCGCCACCGAGCTTTTCGCCAGGGCCAGGGTGCGGTCGTATTTCAATTGGGCGTTCTTCAGCCCGGCCGCGGCCGAGACCTTCTGCGCCTCCGCCTCGGCCACCGCGGCCTTGGCCGCCTCGGCCTGCGCGGCGATCCGCTTGATGGTGACGCTCTGGGTGGCGACCTGGCTCTGCGCCGTCTTCAGCGCGTTCACGTAATCGCCGTCGTCGAGTTGCATCAGCAGATCGCCGGCCTTCACCTTCTGGTTCTCATGCACGGCGATGCGCTGCACATAGCCCTGAACCTTCGGCGCGATGGCGGTGATGTCGGCCTTCAGATAGGCGTCGTCGGTCGAGACCAGGAAACGGCCGACGGTCCAATAGCCGTAGCCCTCGCGCGCGCCGAAGCCGAGCGCGATCAGCGCCACCGCGCCCAGCACCAACCGCTTGCGCCCGGGCTTCTTGGTCGCGGCTGCCGGGGCCGGCGTCGCCGCCGCGCGGGTGGGGGCGGGGCTCGGCGCCTGGGTCTCGGGCCGGGTCGGGAAGGGCTTCACCTCGGCGTCGGCCGTCTTGCTCACATTGTCCATCGCAGGTCCCGTTTATACCGAACTGTTCGGTTCGATGCCTTGACGTAGCGCGCCGGACCTGCCAGATCAAGTGAAATCGAACCGATTGGTTCGGTCTATGCGAGGGGTCGGCGGCGGATGAACATCCAGGACCAAGGCGGCAAGCCGGGCGCGCAACTGCGACTGGCGGCAGGGCAGGATCCGGCCAAGCGGGCGCAAATCCTGGCCGGCGCAAACCGGGTGATCTGCAAGATGGGCTACGACGCCGCCTCGGTGAGCGACATCGCCCGCGAGGCCGGCGTGTCCAAGGGCACGATCTACGTCTATTTC
>JAKAJW010000464.1 GCA_021813645.1 Pseudomonadota bacterium
TCGACAGCCAGATCGACCCCAACCACATCCAGTTCGCCGGCAAGACGGTGACGCTGGACGGGCCGCAGGGCGCCAGCGAATTCCACGGCACCGCCGTCGCCTCGGTGATGGTGGGCACCGGCAACGGCGGGGCGATGATCGGCTTCGCGCCGGCGGCCAATCTCTTCGCCGGAACGCTGGACTACAATGCGGCGATCAACTGGACCCAGCTCGGCCAATACATGACCGACGCCAAGGCGGCCGGCGCGCTGGCGGTGAACAACTCCTGGGGCCTGGCCAGCGGCACCGTCGCCAACACCAATTTCGGCGCGCTCTTCGGCTCGGGCGCGGGGGCGAGCTATCTTTCGGCAGTGCGCGCCTATGCGGCCTCGGGCGTCGTCGTCTTCGCGGCGCAGAACGACTATACCGCGACCAGCATCGACGCGATGGCCGGGCTGCCGCAGGCCTATCCCGATCTGAAGCCGAGCTGGATCGCCGTCATCAACGCGATCCCGACGGTGAGCGGCGACACGATCGTCAGCGCGACCCGCCTTTCGGCCCCCTGCGCCGAGGCGGCGACCTATTGCCTGGCGGCGAACGGCCAGACCGTGGTGGCAAGCAATTCCTCGACCACGGCGACGACGATCGGCGGCGGCGCCTCCTTCGCGGCGCCGCAGGTGACCGGCGCGCTGGCCCTGCTGGCCGAGGCCTTCCCGGGCCTGACCCCGCAACAGCTGCGCGACCGGCTGCTGGCTACCGCCTATAACGGCTTTTTCACCCCGAGCGGAACGGTGACCTTCGCGCCGGGCGTGGTGCATGGCTACAACGCCGAGTTTGGCATGGGCTTTCTCGATCTGAAGGCGGCGCTGCTGCCGATCGGCCAGGTCTCGGTGCCGACCGCCAGCGGCAGCAGCCTGCCGCTGGGCCAAGCGGCGATCGCGGGCGGGCCGGCGAGCGGGACGGCGGTGGCCAGCGCCCTGGCCCGCAGCCAGATCGTGGCCGTCGATGCGATGGGCGGCGACTTCACCGCGCCGGCCAGCGAGCTGGCGGCGCCGCCGGCCGCGCTGCAACTCGCCTCGCTGCGGCTGTCGCGGCTGTCGCCGGGCGCGGCGGCGGAAGCCGCGGGCTATGCCAGCGCCCTGCGGGCGGGCCGGGCCGAGGCGATGCTGGACCATGCCGACCTGATGGCCGATCCGAGCGCCGCGCAGCTTTTCGCCGGCCAACAAATGCCGCTGCTGTGGCGCGGCGGGCTGCGGCTATCGGCGCTGCGCGACGCCGGCCGGCTGAGCGGGGTGAGCCTGACCCAGGACCTGCCGCTGGGTCCGGCGGCGCTGCGGCTGGGGCTGACCGGCTTCGCCGAGGCGGGCGGCGTGCTGGGCGTCACCGTGCCGGGCGATACCGCCGCCGTCAGCGGCCGGACCGGGGCGCTGAGCCTGGGCCTGGCGGCGCCGCTGGCGCGCGGCCTGTCGCTGCGGGCGGAGGCCGAGCTGGGACTGGCCAGCGGCACCCCGGCCGGCATGGTCGCGAGCTTCGGAACGCTCGGCTACAACCGGGCGGGGATCGCCCTCGACCAGGCCGATGTGGTGCGGGCAGGCGATGTGCTGACGCTGTTCGCCCGCACCCCGGTGGCAATCACCCGCGGCGCCGCGACCCTGGTGCTGCCGGTGTCCTATTCGTTGAACGGGCCGAGCTTCGCGCCGACCGACGTCAGCCTGAGCCCGGTGGCGCGCGAGGTCGACCTGGGGCTGGAATACGCCCGCCCGCTGGGCCTGGCGAGCGTCTGGCGCGCTGGCCTGTCGCTCGCCGTGAACGCCGGCAACCAGCCGAGCCGCACCGGGATCAATGCGGCGCTGGGGGTGGCGATCCGGTTCTGAGCGGTCGCGGCTATTCTTCCGACAGCCGGCTGAGCACCACCGTCACCTCGGGCTTCTTGCCGACCTCCTCGACGCAGGCGAGCCGCACCACGCGGCGGATCGCCTCGTCGAGCCGGTCGTCGTCGCGCAGGGTGCGGGCGTCGGCCGCCTCGAGGAATTCGGCCAGATCGGCCTCCAGCACCTCGGCCAGCACGCGGCCGGTCTTGCCCCGTTTTGGCAGGCCGATGATCTCGGCCCAGGCCTCACCGAGCGGCGCGTCGTCCTCGTCGAGGATCAGCGTGACCAACACGGCGCCGTTCAGCGCCAGCCGCAGCCGGTCGCGGATCACGCCCTCCATCGCGCCGACCAGCGCGGTGCCGTCAAGATAGACGCGGCCGGTCTCGATATATTCGGCGACCACCGGCTTCGGCCCGGTCACATCGACCATCATGCCATTGGTGACGACCTCGGCCGCCATGCCGCCCGCTTCGGCCAGCCGGGCATGGGCGCGCAGGTGGCGATGTTCGCCATGCATCGGGATCAGCATGGCCGGCTTCAGCGCCCGGTGGACCCGCTCCAGGTCCGGCCGGTTGGCATGGCCCGACACATGGTAGCGGCCGCCCTGATCGTCGATCACCTCGACGCCCATTTCCGAAAACGCGTTCATGATCCGGATCACGCCGCGCTCGTTGCCGGGAATGGTCTTGGAGGAGAACAGGAAAGTGTCGCCCTCCTTCATCTCCAGCCCGAGATACTTGCCGCGCGACAGTTGCGCGGTGGCGGCGCGACGCTCGCCCTGGCTGCCGGTGACGATCAGCATCAGGTTCTGCCGCGGGATTTCCACCGCCTGTTCCGGCGGCACGGTGCCGGGGAAGTCGAACAGCACGCCAGTTTCCTGCGCCGCCGTCACCATCCGTCGCATCGCCCGGCCGAGCAGGCAGATCGAACGGCCGGCGGCGCGGCCGGCCTCGGCCAGCGTCTTCAGCCGCGCGACATTGGAGGCGAAGGTGGTGGCGACGACCATGCCGGGCGCCGCCTCGACCAGTTCGCGCAGCGGCGTGGCGAGCGCGCTTTCGCTGCGGCCGTCATGGGTGTTGAAGACATTGGTGGAATCGCAGGTGAGCAGCTTCACCCCTTCGGCGCCGATCTCCTCGAAGGCGGCCATGTCCCAGGCCTCGCCCACCACCGGCGCGGGGTCGAGCTTGAAGTCGCCGCTGTGCAGGATGCGGCCGGCCGGCGTGTCGATGATCAGCGCCGAGCTCTCCGGGATCGAATGCGCGACCGGCACGAACTGAACCCGGAACGGGCCGAGTTGCACCGCCTCGGGGCGCGGCTCCAGCACGGTGACGACATTGCTGGGCTGGCCCTGGTCCTCGAGCTTCAGCCGGGCGATGGCGGCGGTGAAGCGGCGGCAATAGACCGGGGCGCGCAGCTGCGGCCAGAGATGGCCGAGGGCGCCGACATGGTCTTCATGCGCATGGGTCAGGAAGATACCGTCGATCCGGTCGGCGCGCGCGGCCAGCCAGGAGATGTCGGGCAGGATCAGGTCAACGCCGGGGGTCGTCTCCATATCCGGGAAGGTGACGCCGAGATCAACGACGATCAGCCGCTCCCTGCCCTCCGGCCCGTAGCCGTAGACATAGCAGTTCATCCCGATCTCGCCCGCGCCGCCAAGCGGCAGGTAAATGAGGCGCGGTTCCTTCATGCCCGATATCTCATGCGGGAGCGGTTTCCTTGTTGAAACGGTGCAGAACGGTCAGGCCGTGGATGGTGAGGTCGTCATCGACCTTGTCAAAGAGCGTAAACGCCTGATCGAAGAGCGGCGCAAGCCCACCCGTGGCGATCACTTTCATCGGCCGGTCGCGTTCGATGCGAATTTGCCGCACGATCCCCTCGCACAGGCCGATATAGCCCCAGAAGATGCCCGACTGCATGCAGGCCACCGTATTGGTACCGATCGCCGATTGCGGTTTGGTTACGTCGACATGGGGCAGCGCGGCGGCGGCCATGTGCAGCGCCTCGAGGCTGAGGTTGACGCCGGGGGCGATCACCCCGCCGATATAGGCGCCGTCGGTATCCACCACGTCGAAGGTGGTGGCGGTGCCGAAATCGACCACGATCAGGTCGCCGCCGTAGCGGTCGAAGCCGGCCGCGGCATTCACCAGCCGGTCGGGACCGACGGTGGTGCCCTGGTCGACCCTCGGCGGCGCCGGCAGCCGGCATTCGGGCTTGCCGACGACCAGCGGCCGGCAATCGTAATAGCGGTTGCAGAGCACGCGCAGGTTGAAGACGACGCGCGGCACGGTCGAGGAGATGATCGCCTCGGTGATCGGCGCGTCGAGCTTGGTCAGGCTCATCAGCGAGGAGAGCCAGACGAAATATTCGTCGGCGGTGCGGCGGTGGTCGGTGGCGATCCGCCAGGATGCCAGGAAGGCGCTGCCGTCCCAGATCGCGAAGACGGTGTTGGTATTGCCGCAGTCGATCGCGAGAAGCATGGCCGTCTCCTCAGAAGAACACCTCGGCCGCCGGGATGGCGCGCGGGCCCTGGGCCGTGCGCAGCACCAGCGCGCCGCTATCGTCCACCGTCTCGAAGGTGCCGAGATGGCTTTCGGTCCCGGTCCGGGCGGTGACGGTTTCGCCGATCCGGGCGGCGCGGGCAAGCCAGGCGGCGCGCACCGGGGCAAAGCCCTCTGCGGTAAAGCGCCGCTCCCAGCGGTCATAGGCGGGGGCGAGCAGGTCGAGGAAATCCTCGGCCGCGACCCGCGCGCCGGTCTCGTCGAGCAGGCTGACCGGGCGCAGCGCCCCCGGCTCCACCTCCGCCGCGCCGGGGGCGGCGGCGAGGTTGACGCCGATGCCGATGGCGAGATGGGCGACGCCGCCGCCCTGCCCCAGGCTTTCGAGCAGGATGCCAGCCACCTTGCCGCCGTTCAGCAGCACGTCGTTCGGCCATTTCAGCGCGAAGGACTCGGCCCGGCCGGTGGCGGCGACGAAGGCGTCGTAGAGCGCCAGCGCGGCGACGAAGCTGCGCAGCGCCACGACCTCGGGCCGCTCGGTCGGGTGCAGCAGCAGGGTGGCGGCGAAATTGCCCGCCGGCATCGACCAGGCCCGGCCGCGGCGGCCGCGGGCGGCGGTCTGACGATGGGCGAGGATCCAGGTCGGCCGGCGCAGCGAGGCCGCCAGACGCGCGGCCTCGGCATTGGTGCTGTCGGTGGTGGCGAGCACGTGGCGCGCCACCCCCTCGGGCCAGGCGTCAGTGGACAAGTGCCGCCGCCGCCGTCTGGGCGAAGCTGCCCACGCCGAACAGGTTGACCACGCCGATCAGCATCACCGCGGCCGAGCCCATCAGGCCGATCCAGGCCCCCGGCGCCATCGGCGCGGCATCGAGGCCGTCCTGGGCTTCGCCGAAGTACATGTAGAAGACGATCCGCAGGTAGTAGAAAGCGCCGATCACCGAGGCGATGACGCCGAGGATGGCGAGCCAGGCCATGCCGGCATCGACCGCCGCCTTCAGCACGTAGAACTTGGCGAAGAAGCCGACCATCGGCGGCACCCCGGCCAGCGAGAACATCAGCACCAGCACGGCCAGCGCCTTCAGCGGATCGCGGCGCGAATACATCTTGAGGCTGGCGATGTCGGTGACCGGTTGGCCGTCCTTCTGCATCGACAGGACGAAGGCGAAGGTGCCGACGTTCATGGTGACGTAGATCGCCATGTAGATCAGCATCGCCTGCACGCCCCCGGCAGTGCCGGCGGCAAGCCCCATCAGCGCGAAGCCCATATGCGAGATCGAGGAATAGGCCATCAGACGCTTGATGTCGGTCTGGCCGATCGCGGCGATCGCGCCGAGGAACATCGACAGCACCGACAGCAGTGCCAGGATCTGGCCCCATTCCTGCGGCGCGGAGCCGAAGGCGCCTTCCGCCAGCCGGGCGATCAGCGCCATCGCCGCGACCTTGGGCGCGGTGGCGAAGAAGGCCGTCACCGGGGTCGGCGCGCCCTCGTAGACGTCGGGCGTCCACATGTGGAACGGCACCGCCGAGACCTTGAAGGCGAGGCCGGCGAGCAGGAACACCAGGCCGAACAGCAGGCCGAGCGGCATTTGCCCCGCCGTCACCGTACTGACGATGCCGGAGAACAGCGTGGTGCCGGCGAAGCCGTAGGTGAGCGAGGCGCCGTAGAGCAAAAGCCCCGAGGACAGCGCGCCGAGCACGAAGTATTTCAGGCCGGCCTCGGTGGAGCGGGCATCGTCGCGCCGGATCGAGGCGACGACGTAGAGCGAGAGCGACTGCAGCTCCAGTCCCATGTAGAGCGACATCAGGTCGCCCGCCGAGACCATCACCATCATGCCAACGATCGAGAACGCGATCAGCACCGGGTATTCGAAGCGCAGCATGTCGCGGCGCACCATGTAGTCATGTCCGATCACCAGCACCGCGGCGGCCGATAGCAGAACCGCGATCTTGGCGAAGCGGGCGAAACTGTCGTCGATGAACATGCCGCCGAAGGCGGTGCGCTGGCCGGTCGCGGTGCCGATCCAGGCCGCCAGGATCACGAAGACCGCGGCGGTCGCCCAGGTGAGCAGGCTGCCGCAGCGGTCCTTGCCGGTGTAGACCGCGAACATCAGCGCCGCCATGGCATAGAGCGACAGCAGGACTTCCGGCAGGACGGTGGAGAAATCGCCAGGGGTCATGTCATCGTCCTCAGTTCTGGGCGAGTTGGGTGGTCTGGGTCAGGCCCGCCGCGGCGAGCTGGGTATCGACATGGCTGACGAGCGCCCGGACCGAAGGCCCGATCAGCTCGGTCACCGAGCTCGGGTAGACGCCGAGCAGCAGGGTCATCGCGACGAGCGGCGCGAAGATCACCCGCTCGCGCAGGTTCATGTCGGTGATGGTCTTCAGCGTCTCCTTGACGAGATCGCCGAACACGACCCGGCGATAAAGCCAGAGCGCATAGGCCGCCGACAAGATCGCGCCGGTCGCCGCCACAGCGGCAATCCAGGTGTTGACCTGGAAGATGCCGGCCAGCGTCAGGAATTCGCCGACGAAGCCCGAAGTGCCCGGCAGGCCGACGTTGCCCATGGTGAAGAACATGAAGACCAGCGCATAGGCCGGCATCCGGTTCACCAAGCCGCCATAGGCCTCGATCTCGCGAGTGTGCATC
>JAKAJW010000040.1 GCA_021813645.1 Pseudomonadota bacterium
CGTCCTGCAGTTTCTCCAGCAGGTTGACCACCTGGGCCTGGATCGACACGTCGAGCGCGGCGATCGGCTCGTCGCAGACGATGAACTTGGGGTTCAGCGCGAGCGCGCGGGCGATGCCGATGCGCTGGCGCTGGCCGCCGGAGAATTCGTGCGGGTAGCGGTTGGCGAAGCGGCGGTTGAGGCCCACCGCATCCATCAGCTCGTAGATTCGGGTGAGCTTCTCGGCCTTGCTGAGCTGGCTGTGTTCGGCCAGCGGCTCGCCGATGATGTCGGCCACCGTCATGCGCGGGTTCAGCGAGGCCTGCGGATCCTGGAAGACCATCTGCATCTTCGGCCGCAGCGGCCGCAGCTTCGCCTGGTCGGCCTGGCCGATCTCGGCGCCGTCGATCTTCACGGTGCCGGCGGTGATGTCGTAGAGCCGGATCAGCGCGCGGCCGCAGGTCGACTTGCCGCAGCCCGATTCCCCCACCAGGCCGAGGGTCTCGCCCTCGAGGATGTCGAAGGAGACGTCGTCGACCGCCTTCACGTCGCCGGTGTGGCTGCGGAACAGGCCGGTGAAGATCGGGAAATACATCTTCAGCCCGCGCACCTCGACGAGCGTCTTGGGCTTCTTGTTCGGGGCGGCGTCAAGCATCGCGGGGCCCTCCTGTCGCGGGATCCCAGAAGCAGGCGACATCGTGGCCGCTGCCGATCTGGTAGCGCTGCGGGTTCTCGCGGCCGCAGCGGTCCATCGCCTGGGCGCAGCGGTCGCGGAAGGCGCAGGCGGTGGGCGGCGCCATCAGGATCGGCGGCTGGCCCTCGATCACGTTGAGCTTCTCCGGCCGCTCGCCCATCACGCCGGGCACCGTCTTCAGCAGGGCGCGGGTGTAGGGGTGCTGCGGATTGCGGAACAGTTCCTTGACCGGGGCAAGCTCGACGATCTGGCCGCCATACATGACCATCACCCGGTCAGCGATGCCGGCGACCACGCCGAGATCATGGGTGATCCAGACGATCGCCATGCCGAGCTTTTGGCGCAGGTCCTTCACCAGCTCCAGGATCTGGGCCTGGATCGTCACGTCGAGCGCCGTGGTCGGCTCGTCGGCGATGAGCACCTTCGGATCGCAGGCGAGCGCGATGGCGATCATCACCCGCTGCCGCATGCCACCGGAAAACTGATGGGGATAGTCGCCGAGCCGGCGGCGCGCGTCGGGGATGCCCACCAGCTCGAGCAGCTCGACCGCGCGCTTGCGGGCCTCGGTCTTGTTCATGCCGAGGTGGCGGCGCAGCGGTTCGGTGATCTGGAAGCCGACGGTGAACACCGGGTTCAGCGAGGTCATCGGATCCTGGAAGATGAAACCGATCTTGCCGCCGCGGATGTCACGCAACTGCTTGTCGGGGCAGTTGAGCAGGTCGGTGCCATCGAACACCGCAGTGCCTTCGCGCACATCGGCCGGCGGCGACGGCAGCAGCCGGATCAGCGACATCATGGTGACGGATTTGCCCGATCCGCTTTCCCCGACGACGCCCAAGAGCTCGCCCGGTTTCAGATCGAAGCTGACGGAATTGACCGCGTGAACTTCCCCACCGCGAGTGCGGAAAACAGTCTTTAGACCCCGGACATCCAGGACGGGCAGTGCCCCATCGGGCATATGTCGCTCCCCAAGCTTTTGTAATTCTTCAGTTTTTTTCAAAACGACCTGTGCCGGCCGGCAGATTTCCCGGAGTGTTAGCGTTTTTTTCGGGCACGGCAATATGCATTTGCCGCTTTCGGGCGCAACGCTGCGTGATTGCGCAAACCGCCCGCGCACGGCCTTGACCTTGCGCGATTGCCGGCCCAGCTTGCCGAAAATGTCCGCAGGGAGTGAATGAATGGGCCAGCGACTGAGCGCGCGGGAGATCCTTGACCGTCTGGTCGCCTTCCCGACCGTGAGCCGCGATTCGAACCTCGCGCTGATCGCCTGGGTCGAGGAATACCTGGAGTCCTGGGGCGTCAAGTCACGCCGTGTCTACAATCCCGAGGGCAACAAGGCGGCGCTGTTCGCCAATGTCGGGCCCGAGGTCGCGGGCGGCGTGGTGCTGTCGGGCCATACCGATGTGGTGCCGGTCGACGGCCAGGAGTGGAGCAGCGACCCCTGGGTGGTCGCCGAGCGCGGCGGCAAGCTCTACGGCCGCGGCGTCTGCGACATGAAGGGCTTCGACGCGCTGGCGCTCTGGGCGGTGCAGCTGGCGGTCGAGGCGGGGGTGAAGCGGCCGCTGCAGATCGCGCTCAGCTACGACGAGGAGCTGGGCTGCGCCGGGGCGCCGCCGATGATCGCCGAGATGGTGACGGCGCTGCCGAAGGCCGCGGCGGTGATCGTCGGCGAGCCCTCGCGCTTTGCCGTGGTGACCGGGCACAAGGGCGGCACCGGCTTCGAGACCCATCTGCGCGGCTTCGAGGTGCATAGCTCGCTGATGCATACCGGGGTGAATGCGGTGATGGCGGGGGCGAAGCTGATCGACTGGGCGAACCAGCGCAACGCCGAGGTTTCGGCCGCAACGCCGGGGCCGATGGCCGCGATGTTCGACCCGCCCTGGACGACGAGCCATGTCGGCATCGTCGAGGGCGGCACGGCGAACAACATCACCGCGAAGGATTGCCGTTTCCTGATGGCCTTCCGGGTGGTGCCGGGCGAGGATCCGGCGGACTGGGCCGAGGCCTACAGGACGCGGGTGGCCGAGGTGGAGGCGGAGATGAAGGCGGTGCGGCCGGAGGCGGGAATCGACCTGGTGCCGGCCTTCCGGGTGCCGCCGCTGGTGCCCGAGGCAGAGGGCGCGGCCGAGCGGCTGGCGCGGCAGCTGACCGGCGACAACGCGACCCATGTGGTCAGCTACGGCACCGAGGCGGGGCAGTTCCAGGAGGCAGGCTATTCCGCGGTGGTCTGCGGCCCGGGCGACATCGCCCAGGCGCACCAGCCCGACGAATGGCTGGAGGTGAGCCAGTTCGAGGCCGGCCAGGATTTCATGCGCCGGCTGGTCGCCGGTCTGGCGGCCTGAGTCTTGGGCTTTCCGATCTCGGCGGACCAGCCGGCGCGCTTCACCGCCGGCCTGCCGGCCCAGGCCGATGTCGTCGTCATCGGCGGCGGCGTCATCGGCGTGATGACCGCCTGGCATCTGGCCAAGCGCGGGCTGCGCGTCGTGCTGTGCGAGAAAGGCCGGGTGGCGGGCGAGCAGAGCTCGCGTAACTGGGGCTGGGTGCGCCAGCAGGGCCGCGACGCGGCGGAGCTGCCGATCATGATCGAGGCCTCGCGGATGTGGGACGGGCTCGGCGCCGAGGCCGGCGCCGATCTCGGCTTCCGGCGCGAGGGCGTGCTGTATATCGCCAATTCCGAACGCGACCAGGCCGATCACGAGGCCTTCATGGCGCATGCCCGGGCGCATCGGCTCGACACCCGGCTGCTGAGCGCAGCGGAGGTGCGGGCGCTGTTGCCGGGCGCGGCGGAGGCCTGGCCGAACGGGCTGCGCAGCGGGCTCTGGACGGCGAGCGACGGGCGGGCGGAGCCCTGGGCGGCGGTGCCGGCGCTGGCGGCGGCGGCGGAACGGATGGGCGTCGCCATCGTCGAGGATTGTGCGGTGCGCTGTCTCGACCTCGTCGCTGGGCGGGTCGCCGGGGTGGTGACCGAGAAGGGCCGGATCGCGGCCGGGGCGGTGGTGCTGGCCGGCGGCGCCTGGTCGGCGCTGTTCCTGCGCAACCACGGGGTGTCGATCCCGCAGCTTTCGGTGATTTCCTCGGTGGCGCAGACCGTGCCGATGCCGGAGATCTTCCCCGGCAATGCGGTGGACGGCAGCTTCGCCTTCCGGCGCCGGCTCGACGGCGGCTATACGATCGCGCCGGGCGATTTCCAGGAGCTCTACCTCGGGCCGGACGCCTTCCGGCATTTCGCGGCCTATCTGCCGACCTGGCGGCGCAACGTCGCCGGCACCCGGCTGCTGCCGGCCGCGCCGCGCGCCTATCCGGACGGTTGGGGCACGGCGCGGCGCTGGGGGAGCGGGGTCTCGCCCTTCGAGGCGATGCGGGTGCTCGACCCGCGGCCGAACCTGCGCGCGCTCGGCCGGGTGCAGGATGCATTCGCCGCGGCCTTCCCGAAGCTCGGCCGGCCGCAGATCGCCAGCGCCTGGGCCGGGATGATCGACACCCTGCCGGACGTGGTGCCGGTGATCGACCATGTCGCGGCGCTGCCCGGGCTGACGCTGGCGACCGGGATGAGCGGGCACGGCTTCGGCATCGGCCCGGCGGTGGGCCGGGTGGTGGCCGATCTGGTCACTGGCCATCCGGTCGGCCATGACCTCGGCCGGTTCCGCTTCGCACGGTTCCACGACGGCACGCCGCTGACCGGCGGGCCGTCGATCTGAGTCGCGGACCGGCGGCGCCCGGCGCGGCGGCCCGCAAGGCGCCGCGGTCCGGCCGGGCGTCGGCTTGCAGCCGCCGGCGAATCGCGCAACGGTGTCGCGTCATATGCGCCGGGCAGGGGCCCGCGAGCTGGAGAGAGAGATGCCGATCAAGAACCGTTTCGCCGAACTGCTGCCGGAAATCGCCGAGTGGCGCCGCGACTTCCACGAGAACCCCGAACTGCTGTTCGAGGTGCACCGCACCGCCGGCGTGGTGGCGCAGAAGCTGCGCGAGTTCGGCTGCGACGAAGTGGTCGAGGGGATCGGCCGCACCGGCGTCGTCGGCGTCATCAAGGGCAAGACCGACAGCGCCGGCCGGGTGATCGGGCTGCGCGCCGACATGGACGCGCTGCCGATCATCGAGGCGACCGGGCTCGACTATGCCTCGAAGACGCCGGGCAAGATGCATGCCTGCGGCCATGACGGCCACACCGCCATGCTGCTCGGCGCCGCGAAATACCTCGCCGAGACGCGCAATTTCGACGGCACCGCGGTGGTGATTTTCCAGCCCGCCGAAGAGGGCGGCGGCGGCGGCAAGGAAATGGTCGACGACGGCATGATGGACCGCTGGGGCATCCAGGAGGTCTATGGCATGCACAACATGCCCGGTATACCGGTCGGCACCTTCGCGATCCGGCCCGGCGCGATGATGGCGGCGGCCGATCAGTTCGAATGCACGGTGGTCGGCAAGGGCGGCCATGCCGCCAAGCCGCATGACTGCATCGACCCGGTGGTGGCGGCCTCCAACATCGTGCTGGCGCTGCAGTCGGTCGCCTCGCGCACGGTCGATCCGCTGAAGCAGGTGGTGGTTTCGGTCTGCACCTTCCGCACCGAAAGCGAGGCCTTCAACGTCATTCCCCAGACCGTGCTGCTGCGCGCTTCGATCCGCACCATGGACCCGGCGGTTCAGGACCAGGTCGAAGAGCGCATCAAGGCGATCGTCGCCAATACCGCGGCGGCCTATGGCGCGACGGTGGAGATGAACTATCGCCGCGGCTATCCGGTGACGATGAACGCCGAGGCGAACACCGATTTCGCGATCGCCGCCGCCAAGCGGGTCTCCGACCGGGTGGACGAGGATACCGCGCCGTTGATGGGTTCGGAGGACTTCTCGTTCATGCTGAACGCGCGGCCGGGGGCCTATATCTTCCTGGGCAACGGCGACACCGCGATGGTGCACCATCCGAAATACAATTTCGACGACAACGCGATCCCCTTCGGGGCCTCGTGGTATGCCGAGATGGTGGAAAGCCGGATGCCGGCGGCCTGACGGCCGGAGGACGCCCGTGTCGTCCCGTCGGCGGGGCCGCAGAAGCGGCGCCGCCTAGGGCACGAACACAGAAAAACTGGTTAACGCGGCGATCCTGAGCCGCCGGGCGGCCGGTGCCAAGGCTGGAATACCTTACCTTGCGTCCGGTAATTTCAGCCGATGGCGGCCAGGGTTGGCGGGCAGGGCGCGCCGCCGTAGAAGCGGTCGAGCAGCGCCTGCATCCGGCCCCTGAGCGGCTCTTCGGCGGCGGCGCGGAACAGCGTCGCCGAGGACCGCAGCTTGAGCGCGTCGACCGCGCCCAGGATGCGGACCGGGTCGCGGTCGGGCTGGGCCAGCAGCGCATCGGCGCAGGCGGCGAGCCGGGCGCCGAGCAGCGGATGGGCGGCATAGGCGCGCGCCTCGGCGAGATCGGCGATGCCGTAATGGCGCGCGGTGGCGGAGCGGCCGAGGCTGGCCAGCTGAGGGAAGACGAACCACATCCAATGGCCCTCTTTGCGGCCCCGGGCGAGTTCGGTGAGCGCGCTTTCATAGACCGCGTCCTGCGCCGTGAGGAAGCGGTCGAGCCCGGCCATTTCAGCCGCCGGTATGGCTCATGTGGCGGCTCATCTGGCCGGCGACGTTCTGGCGGGAATAGTCGAAGTCGTGCCCCTTGGGCTTGCGGGCGATGGCGGTGCGGATGGCGGCGGCCAGATCATCCGCGGCGCCGGAGGCGCGCAGCGGCGCGCGCAGGTCGGCGCGGTCTTCCTGGCCGAGGCACATGTAAAGCTCGCCCGTGCAGGTCAGCCGCACCCGGTTGCAGCTTTCGCAAAAGTTGTGCGTCAGCGGCGTGATGAAGCCGATCCGCTGGCCGGTCTCCTCCAGCCGGACATAGCGGGCCGGGCCGCCGGTGCGGTCGGGCAGGTCGATCAGGCGGTAGCGGCTGGCGAGGCGGGCGCGCAGATCGGACAGCGGCCAGTATTGCTCCAGCCGGTCCTCGGGGCCCATGTCGCCCATCGGCATCACCTCGATGAAGGTGAGGTCATGGCCCTCGGCGGCGCACCATTCGGTGAGCGAGAACAGCTCGTCCTCGTTCACGCCCTTCAGCGCGACGATGTTGATCTTCACCTTCAGCCCGGCCGCCTGCGCCGCCCGGATGCCGTCGAGCACCTGCGGCAGGCGGCCCCAGCGGGTGATGCGGGCGAATTTCCCGGCATCCAGCGTGTCGAGCGAGACATTGACCCGGCGCACCCCGCAGTCGGCCAGTTCGGCGGCGTATTTGCCGAGCTGCGAGCCATTGGTGGTC
>JAKAJW010000256.1 GCA_021813645.1 Pseudomonadota bacterium
TGCGAGGCGAGCGCGCCGCGGTTCACCTCCGGCACCACGAGCGGCACCGCCGGTTCCATCCGGAAGGCGGAGGAATTGTCGATCACCGTGGCGCCGGCGGCCACCGCCAGCGGGGCGTATTGCCGCGAGATGGTGGCGCCGGCGGAGAAGAAGGCGATGTCGGTTCCGGCGAAGCTGTCGGGGCCGAGCGGCTCGACCGCGACCGGCGCCCCGCGGAAGGCGAGCTGGCGGCCGGCCGAGCGCGGCGAGGCCAGCAGCTTCAGCTGGCCGACCGGGAAGCCGCGGCGTTCCAGGCAGGCGATCAGCTCGACGCCGACCGCGCCGGTGGCGCCGACGATGGCGATGGTGGGATCGGCCGCGGGCTGGGCGGCGGCGGGGCGGGGCAGGGTGCTGGCTTCGGTCATGGTCGCTCTCTCATCTGGTCGAGAGAGGCGGTGCCGTCAGTCCAAGGCCCGTCCCTCTCGGGGGGGCCTCGGTGCTGGTCCGGGTCGTCAGCCCGCGCGCGCCGAAAGAACCCCCGCCTGAGCGGTGGTTTTCGTCGTCGTGCGTTTGGTGGTGGCGCAGCGGATCATGCGGCTGGGCTAGCCGAAACCGCCGGCCGCGTCAATCGGCTGCCGCGCTGGCGCGGCGGTGCGTGAGGTAGGGCGTGCGGGGGGAGGAGCGGGCTGGCTGCGGCGCCGCGGCCACGGGGGGCGTGTCGCGGCCCCTGGACAGTGCGGGCCGCCCGGCTAGGCTGGCGGCCAAAGGAGCCCTGCCATGACCGATCTGACCGCGCTGCCCGCCACGGTGCTTTCCGCCCGCCTCGCCGCCCGCGAGTTTTCCGCCGTCGAGCTGATGACGGCCTTCCTGGACCGGATCGAGGCGCTGAACCCCAAGCTGAACGCCATCGTCGATCTGCGCCCGCGCGAGGCGCTTCTGGCCGAGGCGCGGGCCGCCGATGCCGCGCCGCGCCGGGGCTGGCTGCATGGCATCCCCTTCGCGGTGAAGAACCTGGTCAACGTCGCCGGGCTGCGCACCAGTTTCGGCTCGCCGATCTTCGCCGATTTCATCGCCCCGGCCGACGACCTTCTGGTGACCCGGCTGCGGGCGGCCGGGCCGATCTTCATCGGCAAGACCAACACGCCGGAGTTCGGCCTGGGTTCGCACAGCTTCAACCCGGTGCATGGCACCACGCGGAACCCCTATGACCTGAGCCGCACCGCCGGCGGCTCGTCTGGCGGCGCGGCGGCCGGGCTTGCGGCGCGGCTCTTGGCGGTGGCCGACGGTTCGGACACCATGGGCTCGCTGCGCAACCCGGCCGCCTTCTGCAACGTCTACGGGTTTCGGCCGAGCTTCGGCCTGGTGCCGCACGGGCCGGAGGGCGAGAGCTTTCTGAACCAGATCTCCACCGACGGGCCGATGGCGCGTAACGTCGAGGATCTGGCCCGCCTGCTGGAAACCATCGCCGGGCCGGATCCGCGGTTCCCGCATTCCCGCCCGGCCGAGCCCTATGCCGAGGCGCTCGACATCGAGATCAAGGGCGCGCGGATCGGCTGGCTCGGCGACTGGGGCGGCGCCTATGCGCTGGAGCCGGGCATCGCCGCGCTGATCGAGACCGCGCTGGGCCGGTTCAGCGATCTCGGCGCCGAGGTGGAGGCGCTGGCGCCGCCGGCCTCTGCCGCCGCGCTTTGGGATGCCTGGATGACGCTGCGCGCCTTCGCCAATGCCGGCACCAAGGGCGCGCTTTACGCCGATCCGGCCAAGCGGGCGCTGCTGAAGCCGGAGATGATCTGGGAGATCGAGCAGGGCCGGGCGCTGACGGTGGAGCGGGTCTGGCAGGCCTCTGTCACCCGGTCGGACTGGTTCCGCACCCTGGCGGATGTCTTCACGCGCTACGACGCACTGGTGCTGCCGGCCGCTCAGGTCTGGCCGTTCCCGGCCGACTGGCGCTGGCCCGAGGAGATCGCCGGCCGCAAGATGGACACCTATCACCGCTGGATGGAGACGGTGTTGCCGCCGAGCCTGGCCGGGCTGCCGACGCTGGCGCTGCCGGCGGGCTTCGGGCCGCAGGGCCTGCCGATGGGATTCCAACTGTTCGGCCCGCGCGGCGCCGATCGCGCCATCCTGCGTCTTGGCCATGCCTATCACCGCGCCACCGACTGGCCGGGCCAGCGGCCGCCGGCCCTTGGCGCGGGCCGCTGACCGGGCGCCGTCGCGGCGCGGAACCCCTGCGCGGGGCCGGCGCGGCTCACGCTTGGGCGACCTTTCGCCGGAGCCTCTGGACCTCGGCCGCCCCATGGTCCATATGGGGGCTGCGACCTCCGGAGGATTTCGATGGACTTCCTGAAGCGGCTTCTGACCTGGTGGAACAGCCAGACGCTCGGCACCCAGATTTTCACCTGGCGCAACGGCGTCAAGGTCGGCGAGGATGCCGAAGGCAACCGGTTCTATCAGACGCGCGACGGCCGCCGCCGCTGGGTGATCTTCAACGGCGAGGCAGAGGCCTCGCGCGTTTCGGCTGATTGGCACGGCTGGCTGCATTTCACCTGGGCCGATCCGCCGTCGAAGACGCCGTTGAAGCACAAGCCCTGGGAAAAGCCGCATCAGGAGAACCTGACCGGCACCCAGCTCGCCTATGCGCCACCGGGCTCGCTGCGCCATGCGCATCCGGCCGAGCGGCGCGATTACGAGGCCTGGCAGCCGGAGTAGGGCCGATGTCGGAAAACGCCGCCGAAGTGATCGTGGGGGGCTTGGTGCTCGCCGCCGCGGTGGGGTTCGTGCTGTTCGCGGCCGAAGCCACCGGCCTGGCCAAGGGCACCGGCGGCACCTATCCGCTGGTCGCCTCGTTCCGCTCGGTCGAGGGGATTTCTGTCGGCTCCGACGTGAAGCTGGCCGGGCTGAAGGTGGGCACGATCTCGTCGCTGAAGCTTGACCCGAAGACCTTCTTTGCGGATGCCACCATCCAGATCAAGGACGGCGTGGAACTGCCGACCGACAGCGCCATCCTGATTTCGCAGGACGGCCTGCTGGGCAGCAATTACGTGCAGATCGTCCCGGGCGGCGCGATCGACAATCTCAAGCCCGGTGGCCGGATCGAGGACACCCAGGGCGCGGTGAACCTGATCGACCTGTTGATGAAATTCGTCAGCGGCAGTGGCAGCGGCGGCAACGGCGCGAAATCCGGTCAGGGCGCCGCCGTAGGCTCGCCATGAGATCGCTGACCTTCCTCGCCGTGCTGGCTGGCGCCGCCGCGGGCGGGCTGGCCGGCGGTTCGGCGGGCGCCCAGACCGCGCCCGGCGCGCAGGACGGCGCCATCCAGATGCAGCCGCTGAACGCGTTGAAGCCGCAGCCGTCGGTGCCGCTGCCGGGGGCACCCGCCAGCGCCGGCCAGACCACGGACGGCCAGACGGTCGATGGGCAGACGATCGACGGGCAGACGCTTGGGGCCCCGGCACCGGGTTCGCAACTGCCGGGTTCGCAATTGCCGGGCGCGGAGCTGCCCGGCTCGCAATTGCCCGGCTCGCAATTACCCGGGGCGGCGGCGCCCGGAACCGGCCAGGCGCCGGACGCGATCCTGCCCGATGCGGGCGGCGCGGCGGTGACGGGGACTGGCACGGAACCGGTCACTGGCGCCCCCGCCGGCACGACTGCGCCCGGAGCCACTGCGCCCGCAACGACGGCCCCTGGCACGGCTGCCCCTGGCATGGCGACCCCCGCGGCGCCGACCGCGCCGGTGGTGGTGCCGGGGCAAATCACCACCACGATCACCACGCCCGAGGTCGCCCAGGCCAAGGGGGCGGTGGTGCGCTGGCTCGACAAGGTCTCCGGCCAGATCGTCGACATGAAGCTGATGAACGGCCAGAGCCAGGCCGAAGGCCGGCTGACCGTCACGCTGGGCGAGTGCCGCTACCCGGTGGGCGACCCGAATTCCAACGCCTATGCCTTTCTGACCATCCACGACAGCTCGGTGCAGGCGCCGATCTTCCAGGGCTGGATGATCGCCTCAAGCCCGGCGCTGAACCCGCTCGATTCGGCGCGCTACGACGTCTGGGTGTTGCACTGCATCATCTCCTGAGGGCTCGGGATCGGGCCCTGGGCGTCGAAATCGGCGCGCTTGGTCAGCGCCTCGGCGAGCCGGCGGCGATAGGCGAGGCGGCTGATCTCGACGGCGCCGAGCGAGGCCAGATGCGGGGTCAGGAACTGGGTGTCGAATAGGGCGAAGCCGCCGGCGCGCAGCCGGCAGATCAGATAGGCCAGCGCCACCTTGGAGGCGTCGGTGCGGCGCGAGAACATGCTTTCGCCGAAGAAGGCGGCACCGAGGGTCACGCCATAGACGCCGCCGACCAGCGTGGCGCCCTCCCAGACCTCCAGCGAGACGGCATGGCCCATGGCGTGCAGCGCCAGATAGAGGGCGCGGATCTCGGCATTGATCCAGGTTTCCGCGCGGTCGGCGCAGCCGTCGACCACGGCGGCGAAGGCCTGGTTGGTGGTGATGTGGAATTGGCCCGACAGGAGCCGGCGGCGCAGCGAGCGCGAGATGTGGAAGCCGTCGAGCGGGAAAATGCCGCGGCGGCGCGGGTCGACCCAGTGCAGCGTCGGATCCTCGCGGCTTTCCGCCATCGGGAAGATCCCGGCCGCGTAGGCCTGCAGCAGCAGCTCCGGCGTGATCTCGTCAGCCACGGGCCCGCCCCCGTTCGCCCCCGCGCCCCGTCGTTCGGATTCGGCGCCGGGGCGGCTGCCCCGGGCCGGCCCGGACGGATGTTCAGCTGTAGGTGGCGGCGAGCCACTTCTCCAGCCAATGGATGTTGTAATTGCCGGTCTGGATGTCCGGGTTGTCGAGCAGCGCCTCGAACAGCGGCACCGTGGTCTCGATCCCGTCGATGATGAGCTCGCCGAGCGCGCGCTTCAGCCGGGCCAGCGCCTCGGGCCGGTCGCGGCCATGCACGATCAGCTTGCCGATCAGACTGTCGTAATAGGGCGGGATTGAATAGCCGCCGTAGAGCGCCGAATCCATCCGCACGCCGAGGCCGCCGGGGGCGTGGAACACCTTCACCTTGCCGGGGCGGGGGGCGAACTCGGGGATCTTCTCGGCGTTGATCCGCACCTCGATGGCGTGGCCGTTGATGGTGAGGTCGTCCTGGGTGAAGGACATCGGCAGGCCGGCGGCGACGCGGATCTGCTCGCGCACCAGATCGACGCCGAAGATCGCCTCGGTCACCGGGTGTTCCACCTGCAGGCGGGTGTTCATCTCGATGAAGTAGAACTCGCCGTCTTCGAACAGGAATTCGATCGTGCCGGCGCCGATATAGTTGATCTTGGCGACTGCCTCGGCGCAAACCCGGCCGATATGGGCGCGCTGCTCGGGGGTGATGACGGGGCCGGGGGCCTCTTCGAACACTTTCTGGTGGCGACGCTGCAGCGAGCAGTCGCGCTCGCCCAGATAGACCGCGTTGCCGCGGCCGTCGCCGAAGACCTGGATTTCGATATGGCGCGGCTTCTCGAGATATTTCTCGATATAGACCTCGTCATTGCCGAAGGCGGCCTTGGCTTCCGAGCGGGCGGTGCGGAAGGCGGATTCCAGCTCTGCCGCGCTGCGGGCGAGCTTCATGCCGCGGCCGCCGCCGCCGGCGGTGGCCTTGACCAGCACCGGGTAGCCGAAGCTGTCGCCGACCTTCAGCGCGGTGGCGATGTCGGGCACGCCGCCGTCGGAACCGGGCACCACCGGGATGCCGAGCGCCTTGGCGGTTTCCTTGGCGGTGATCTTGTCGCCCATGACGCGGATGTGTTCCGCGGTCGGGCCGATGAAGGTGATGCCGTGGTCTTCCAGCACCTGCACGAAATTGGCGTTCTCGGACAGGAAGCCGTAGCCCGGATGGATCGCCTCGGCGCCGGTGATCTCGCAGGCCGAGACGATGGCCGGGATCGACAGGTAGCTTTCGGCCGAGGAATTCGGCCCGATGCAGACCGATTCGTCGGCCATGCGGACATGCATGGCATCGGCATCGGCCGTCGAATGGACCGCCACGGAGCGGATCCCCATCTCCCGGCAGGCCCGGATGACGCGGAGCGCGATCTCGCCGCGGTTGGCGATCAGGATCTTCTCGAACATCGGCCGGACCTTATTCGATGATCATCAGCGGCGCGCCGTATTCGACCGGGCTGCCGTCCTCCACCAGGATGCGCTTCACGGTTCCCGCGCGCGGGGCGGGGATGTGGTTCATCGTCTTCATCGCCTCGATGATGAGCACGGTCTGGCCTTCCTTCACCTCGGCGCCGATGGCGACGAAGGGGGCGGCGCCCGGTTCCGGCGACAGATAGGCGGTGCCGACCATCGGCGAGGTCACCGCGCCGGGATGCTGCGCCGGATCCTCGACCGCGGGGGCGGCGGCGACCGGCACGCCGGCGGCGTGCGGCGCCGGGGCGGCCGGGGCTGCGGCGACCGGGGCCGCCGCGGCGACGGTGACGACCTGGGTCTGGCGCGAGACGCGCACGTTCAGGCTGTCGTTCTCGCCATATTCGCGTTTCACGGCGAGTTCGGTGAGGTCGTTCTTGTTGAGAAGCTCTGCGAGGGCCTGAATGAAGGCCACGTCTTTCTCGTGGGGTGCGTTGGTCATGTCTCTCGATCGCTCCCTTGCCCGTCTCATGCGGGCCTGCCTTGGGTCGCGCCGCTTATACGCCAGCAATCCGGGGGAGGAAAGGGACCCGTTGCCGCTAACAGCGCAGGTGAGGGCGGGTTTTCGGGCCGGTGCGGTGCTCTTTTCGCCCCGCGGACCCCGGCCTGGCGCGAAGTTTGCCAAAGATTCGGGCAGGCGTGGGGATCGCGGCACCCTCACAAAATTTACCGTTTGATAAAAAATAATGCCTATGGCAGCCTTCCAAAAAACAACACCCAACGGGAGAGGTGTGCCTTGTCCAACAGTCCTT
>JAKAJW010000324.1 GCA_021813645.1 Pseudomonadota bacterium
GCGGCCGGCTTGCCGCGCGCGCCGCCACCGGCCGCGCCGCCGCCCGAACCGGCCCCGCGACCGCCGCTGGATTTGCCCGCCGACGTTGTGTAGCGGCGGTCCGCCCGCAGCGGTGGCCTCTTGCCTCCGGTCCCGCTCATCCTGCCTGCCTGTCTGCTCGTGCCAACTCCGCCCGCCGCTGCGGGCCGCCCGTTTTGCCGCCGACCATACCCCGCCCGCGCGGAAATGTGGAGCGGGAAGCGCGCACGATTCGGTTTTGCGGTTTGCGCAAAAAGTAGGCGTCAGCCCGCGTTTGTGCAAAAAATGTGCAATTCACCTGGGCGCGAGCGGCCGGAAGCCCCTCCCTCGGCTTGTGCGACGGCTCCGAAGCCCGCTTTCTGCGCAAGTGGGCGCCACAGCGGGCCACCTGCCACAGCGGAAGGGGAAGGACGTGAAACTCATCATTGCAGCAATCAAGCCGTTCAAGCTCGAGGAGGTCCGCGAGGCGCTGACCACCATCGGAGTGCGCGGCATGATGGTGACCGAAATCAAGGGTTTCGGCTCGCAATCGGGCCATACCGAAATCTACCGCGGTGCCGAATACGCCGTGAACTTCGTCCCCAAGGTCAAACTGGAAATCGTCGTCAGCGACAGCCTTGCCGATCAGGTCGTCGACACGATCCGCAAGACCGCCAAGACCGACAAGATCGGCGACGGCAAGATTTTCGTGCTCGACGTCGAACAGGCGGTGCGGGTCCGCACCGGCGAGACCAACGATGACGCGCTCTAACGCGGCGGAACAGGGAAAGAGATAGGGAAATGTCCAACGCAAAGAAAATTCTCGGTCTGGCCGCGCTGGCCACGGCGCTTTCCGCGCTGCCCGCGCTCGCCGACACGCCCAAGCTCGACGCCGGCGACACCTCCTGGATGATGACTTCCTCGGCGCTGGTGCTGTTCATGACCATGCCGGGCCTGGCGCTGTTCTACGGCGGCCTGGTGCGGATGAAGAACATGCTCTCGGTGCTGATGCAGTGCACCATGATCACCGCGCTCGTGATGGTGGTCTGGATCCTCTACGGCTACTCGATGGCCTTCGGCGGCGGCCCGTCGCCCTATTTCGGCGGCTTCAGCAAGATCTTCATGGAAGGCATCACGCCGACGAGCCTCTCGGGCACCATCCCGGAATATGTCTTCGCCGTGTTCCAGATGACCTTCGCCGTCATCACCCCGGCGCTGATCATCGGCTCCTTCGTCGAGCGGGTGAAGTTCTCCGCGCTGATGCTGTTCATCCTGCTCTGGGTCACCTTCGTCTACTTCCCGATCGCCCATATGGTCTGGGATAGCACCGGCATGTTCTTCAAGATGGGCGCGATGGACTTCGCCGGCGGCACCGTGGTGCACATCAATGCCGGTATCGCCGCCTTCATCGGCGCGCTGCTGATCGGCAAGCGGATCGGCTTCGGCAAAGAGAACATGGCGCCGCATTCGATGACCATGACCATGATCGGCGCCTCGATCCTGTGGGTTGGTTGGTTCGGCTTCAACGCCGGTTCGGCGCTGGCCGCCAACGGCACCGCCGCGCTCGCGATGATCAACACCTTCGTCGCCACCGCTGCCGCGATCCTGTCCTGGTCCATCGTCGAGGGCATGGCCCGCGGCAAGGCCTCGCTGCTCGGCGCCTGCTCGGGCATGGTGGCCGGCCTGGTCGCCATCACCCCGGCCTGCGGCTTCGTCGGCCCCCTGGGCGCCATCGTGCTCGGCCTGATCGTCTCGCCGATCTGCTTCTTCTTCGTCACCACGGTGAAGTCGAAGTTCGGCTACGACGACAGCCTGGACGTGTTCGGCGTCCACTGCATCGGCGGGATCACCGGCGCTCTGCTGACCGGCATCCTGGCGTCCACCGCCTTCGGCGGCGTGGGCTACGCCGAGGGCCAGACCATGGCCGGCCAAGAGATCGTGCAGATCAAGGCGGTGCTCACCACCATCATCTGGTGCGGCGTCGGCTCGTTCATCTTCTACAAGATCGCCGACATGGTCTTCGGCCTGCGGGTCGATGCCGATGCCGAGCGCGAGGGCCTCGACCTCGCCTCCCACGGCGAAGCGGCTTATCACAGCTGATCTCCTCCCTAGCTGTGAAACTCGGGCCGGCGGGCAACCGCCGGCCCTTTTCCATTGCCGGCCGGCCCCGCCCGGGCCGCTCGGCCGCCAGGGTGGATGCGGTGCAACGTCGGTGTGAAATCGGTGCGAAATCGGTGCCAAATCGGTATGCCGATTTGGCTGAATTTCGAAAGGCTTAGCCGCCCTGGCGGGGGCTCCGCCAGGGCGCCGCGGGACGCCGCGTTAGGATTTCGTTCAGATGCCGGCGTCGGCGATCGCCTTGGCCAGGATCGGCACCGTCTTGGCGTTCAGGCCGGCGATGTTCAGTCGCGAGTCGCCGACCATGTAGATGCCGTGCTCGGTCCTGAGCTTCTCCACCTGCGCCGGGGTCGCGCCCAGCCGGGAGAACATGCCGCGGTGCTCGGCGATGAAGCCGAACCGGTCCGAGCCGGTCAGCCGCCGCAATTCGGTCGCCAGGCTTTCACGCAGCCCCAGCATCGACTGCCGCATCTCTTCCAGCTCGGCCTGCCAATCGGCCCTAAGTGCCGGATCCGTCAGGATCATCGTCACCAGCCGGGCGCCGTGGTCGGGCGGGAAGGAATAGTTCTGCCGGTTCAGGAAGGCCAGCGTGCCCTGGGTCACGGCGCGGTTGCCGCCGAGCGCCATCAGGATGCCCACCCGCTCGCGGTAGAGCCCGAAGTTCTTCGAGCAGGAGGCCGCGATCATCACCTCCGGCAGGCGCGCCGTGATCAGCCGGGTGCCGGCGGCATCCGCCTCCAGCCCGTCGCCGAAGCCCTGGTAGGCCAGGTCGATCAGCGGCAGCAGCCCGCCCTCCTCGAGCACCGAGGCCACCTCGCCCCATTGCACCAGGTTCAGGTTGGCGCCGGTCGGGTTGTGGCAGCAGCCATGCAGCAGCACCACATCGCCGGCGGCCGCCTCGCCCAGATCGGCCAGCATTCCGTCGAAGTCGACCCCCCGAGTTGCCTCGTCGAAATAGCGGTAAGTCTCTGTTTTCACGCCAAGATAATTAAGGATCGAGAGGTGGTTCGGCCAGGTGGGATCGGGCAGCCAGATGGTCGCGCCGGGGGCGGCGAGCTTCACCATCTCCACCGCCTGGCGCACCGCGCCGGTGCCGCCCGGGGTGGCGATCGCGGCCAGCCGGTCGACCGGATAGCCCCCGCCCAGGATCAACTCGGCCATCGCCGCATGGAAGGCGGGCTCGCCGGCCAGGCTGGTGTAGGTCTTGGTGCGCTCCTCTTCCCACAGCCGCTTCTCGGCCGCCTTCACCGCGCGCATGATCGGCGTATTGCCTTCGGCATCCTTGTAGACCCCGACGCCGAGGTCGATCTTCTCCGACCGCGGATCCTCGCGGTACATCTGCATCAGCGCCAGGATCTTGTCGGCCGGCTGCGGCTTCAGGCTCTCGAACATCTCTTATCCTTTCGCGACCTTCAGGTCGCCATACATGCCCCATTCCGCCCAAGAGCCGTCGTAGACGGCATGGCTGCGGTGGCCGATCCGCTCCAGCGCCAGGTCGAGCACCGCCGCGGTGATGCCCGAGCCGCAGCTCGAGATCACCGGCTTGGCCAAATCGACGCCGGCAGCAACGAAGGCCGCACGCAGCGCCTCGGGCTCTTTCATCGTCCCATTCGGATTAAGAAGGTCCTGATAGAAGACGTTTTTCGACCCGGGAATCCGCCCTTTCCGAAGCCCCGGCCGAGGCTCGTCGACTTCGCCGCGGAACCGGCCCGGCGCCCGCGCGTCGACGATTTCCCAATCGCCAAGCTTGGAGGCCGCGGCGACTTGCGTCACGTCCTTCACCAAGGCGGCCTGGCGCTGCACCGTCATATGGCGGTCGCGGATGAAGGGAGGCAGATCCTCGATCTCGCGGCCCTCCGCGCGCCATTTCGGCAAGCCGCCGTCAAGCACCGCCACATCGACCTTGCCCATCAGCCGGAAGGTCCACCAGACCCGCGGCGCCGATTGGATGCCGGCGCCGTCGTAGACCACCACCTGATGGCCGTCGCCGATTCCCATGGCGCGCAGCCGCGAGATGAACTTCTCCGGCGGTGGCGCCATATGCGGCAGGGGCGAACGGCTGTCGGCGATCTCGTCGATGTCGAAGAACCGCGCGCCGGGAATGTGGCCGGCGGCATATTCCGCTTTGGCGTCGCGGGCTTGCGCCGGCAGATACCAGGAGGCGTCGATAATGCGCAGGTCAGGGTCGCGCAGGTGGGCGGCGAGCCAATCGGTGGAGACTAGGGTTCTCGGATCGTCCTGCATGGCGGGCTCCGGACTGCGGCCTCTTCCGATTAGCGGGGCGGTTCGCGAGGGGCAAGTCAGAGATTCTGCTTCAGCAGCCGCTGCTTCTGCCGCGCCCAGTCCCGCTTGGCCGAGGTCTCCCGCTTGTCGGAGAGCTTCTTGCCCTTGGCGATGCCGAGCTTCAGCTTCACGATCCCGCGGTCGTTGAAGTATAACCGGAGCGGCACGATCGTCATGCCCTCGCGCGCCGTTGCGGACCAGAGGCGCGCCAGTTCCTTGCGCGAAACCAATAGTTTGCGCCGGCGCCGTTCCTCATGCCCCCAGGTCTTCGCCTCTTTGTACGGGGCGATGTAGCCGTTGATCAGCCACAGCTCGCCCCCCTCAACCGACGCGTAGCTGTCGGCGATGTTGGCGCCGCCCTGGCGCAGCGATTTCACCTCCGAGCCGGTCAAGACGATGCCGGCCTCGAGATCGCTCTCGATGGCAAAGTCGAACCGCGCCCGGCGGTTTTCCGCAATCAGCTTGGAGTTCGGGTCAGATTTCTGGGCCATGGCCGAAGCGAGATAGGCGAGCCGGCGGGACCTGTCCAGCGGGCGAGGGCCTCGATCCCGATTTCGCACCGATTTCGCACCGATTTGACACCGATAGGGGACCGACTAGTGTCAGTTGCGGTCCTTGCGGAGGGTGCCATGGTTCTCCAACTCGTCGTCGGCACTGGACTGATGATACTCAGCATCATCGTGGCCGGTCTCAGCTTCTGGGTGATGGAGGTCATGATGCTACGGATGACCCCCTGGTTCCTGCGCGAGCCGCACCGGCCCAAGCTGATTCTCGCCCTGGCGCTGGCCGCGCTCTGGAGCATGTGGCTGGTGACGGCCGGGGTTTGGGTCTGGGCCATCGCCTTTCGGGCCATCGGCCTGTTTCCGGATATGGAGACCGCAGTCTATTTTTCGCTGGTCGCCTTCACCACGCTCGGCTTCGGCGACGTATTGCTGCCGAAAGACTGGCAGCTGCTGGGCGGCATGGCCGCGGCAAACGGCCTGCTGAACTTCGGGCTATTGGTCGCGGTGATGCTCGATGCCCTGCGCCACGTCCGCCGCAGCCAGATCGAGGCGCGGGAACAACAACATCCGCGGGCGGCGCGCGTCGACGCCTTGACGCGGCAGGATCAGGCGGCAAAGTCTGGCCGCCGATTGTCATAGGGAGAACGGGATGAAACTTTTGCGCTACGGCCCGAAAGGGGCGGAAAAACCGGGCATGCTCGACGCCGACGGGGGGATCCGCGACCTCTCGGGCGTGGTGGCCGATATCGCCGGCGCGGTGCTGACGCCCGAAGGGCTGGCCAAGCTTGCCGCGATCGATCCGGCCACGCTGCCGCGTGTCGAGGGGGCGGTGCGCTACGGGCCCTGCGTGGGCCAGGTCGGCAAGTTCATGTGCATCGGATTGAACTACGCCGATCATGCGGCGGAGACCGGGGCGGAGATCCCGAAGGAGCCGATCCTGTTCATGAAGGCGACCTCGGCGCTCAACGGGCCGAACGACGACGTGGTGATCCCGCGCGGGTCGGAAAAGACCGATTGGGAGGTCGAGCTTGGCGTCATCATCGGCAAGCCGGCGAAATATGTCTCGGAGGCCGAGGCGCTCGAGCATGTCGCCGGCTATTGCGTGATCAACGACTATTCCGAACGTGCCTTCCAGGCCGAGCGGGGCGGGCAGTGGACCAAGGGCAAGAGCCAGGACACCTTCGGCCCGATCGGCCCCTGGCTGGTCACCCGCGACGAGGTGGCCGACCCGCAGAAGCTGGCGATGTGGCTGACCGTGAACGGGGTGACGCGGCAGGACGGCTCGACCAAGACGATGGTTTTCGGGGTGGCGCAGCTGGTCAGCTATCTGAGCCAGTTCATGACCCTGCATCCGGGCGACGTGATTTCCTCCGGCACCCCGCCGGGCGTGGGGCTGGGGATGAAGCCGCCGGTCTATCTGAAGCCGGGCGACGTCGTGGAGCTTGGGATCGAAGGGCTCGGCCAGCAGCGCCAGGTGCTGAAGGCCGATATCTGATCCGCACCGGATCTGGCAGGAAGCCCGGCCGGCCCCGCGGGGCCGGCCGGGATCCGATGGGCGGCTGCGTCAGCCGCCCGTTTTCATTCCGCCCATCGCCGCGTCGATGGTGACATCCACCTTGACTTTGCCGGCATTCTGGAAAATGAGCGTCAGCGGCACGCTGGAGCCGGCTTTCAGCGGGGCCTTCAGGCCCATCAGCATGACGTGGTAGCCGCCGTGCTTCAGCGCCACCGAGCCATGGGGCGGGATTTCGATCTTATCGACCTCGGCCATGGTGGCGACGCCGCTCGCAGCCACGCGGGTCTGGTGCACCTGTACGGCCTCGGCCATCTCGCCCGCTGCGCCGATCAGATAATCCGGCGTGTCGCCGTTGTTCTTAATGGTCATGAAGGCGCCGCCGGACATCTGTCCGGCGCGGGTGGCCGCGGCATGGGGGGCGAGGATCTCGAGATTGCCGAGCTTGAAGTCCTTGGCCTGCGCCGCGACGGCGGCGTCCGTC
>JAKAJW010000470.1 GCA_021813645.1 Pseudomonadota bacterium
ACGATCCGCGTCGATCTCGACAGGGTGGAGCGGCTGATCAACGCGGTCGGCGAATTGGTGATCACCCAGGCGATGTTGTCGCAGCGCCTGGCCGATTCCGGCCTCTCATCCACCTCGGAAATCGGCGCGGGGCTCGACGCCTTCCGCAATCTCACCGGCGAGATCCAGGAAAGCGTGATGGCGATCCGGGCGCAATCCATCAAGCCGCTGTTCCAGCGCATGGGGCGCATCGTGCGCGAGGCGGCGATCATCTCTGGCAAGACGGTGCAGCTGGTCACGGAAGGCGAGTCGACCGAGGTCGACAAGACCGTGATCGAGCGGCTCGCCGACCCGCTGACACATATCCTGCGCAACGCGGTGGACCACGGGGTCGAGTCGGAAGAGAAGCGCCTGGCCGCCGGCAAGGACGCCTGCGGCACGATCCGCCTGATGGCGGCCCACCGTTCCGGCCGGGTCGTCATCGAGGTCTCCGACGATGGCGCCGGCATCAACCGCGAGCGGGTGAAGTCGATCGCGATCGAGCGCGGCCTGATCGACCCCGCCATCGAGCTCTCCGACAGCGAGATCGACAAGCTCCTGTTCCTGCCGGGTTTCTCGACGAGCTCGCAGGTTTCCGACCTGTCGGGCCGCGGCGTCGGCATGGATGTCGTCAAGCGTTCGATCCAGTCGCTCGGCGGCCGCGTGGCGATCCAGTCGAATCCAGGTCAGGGAACTACCATGTCCATCAGCTTGCCGCTCACGCTGGCGGTGCTGGACGGGATGGTGGTCGAGGTCTGCGATCAGACCATGGTCGTGCCGCTGACGACGGTGGTGGAGACGCTCCGCCCCGCCCCCGGCGATTTGCACGCGATCGGACAGGATACCGAAGTCGTCTCGGTCCGCGATTCGATCGTGCCGGTGATCGACCTCGGTCGCGTCTTCGGCTTCCGGCCGGAGGGCTATCCGAAAGACAAGGTGATCCTGCTCCTGGTCGAAACGGACGAGCGGTCGCGCTATGCGCTCGCCGTCGACGCGATCCGCGACCAGCGCCAGGTCGTCATCAAAGGGCTCGAGGCCAATTATGGGCATGTGGCCGGCATTGCCGCGGCCACCATCCTCGGCAACGGGCAAATCGCACTCATCATCGATCCCGAGGACACCGTTGCCCAATCCCGGCAATTGGCCGCTTCGGCTTGCTAGATTCAGGAGACCCGAGAGATGTCATTTCAGGATCAGATCGAAGCCACGACCGCGCGCAGCACGATGCGCGAGTTGGTGACCTTCAAGGCAGCGGATCAGGATTTCTGCGTCGATATCATGTCGATCCGCGAAATCCGCGGCTGGTCGAAGACTACGATCATGCCGCATGCGCCCGACTATGTGCTCGGCGTGATGAACCTGCGCGGCTCGGTGGTCCCCGTCATCGACCTGTCGCGCAGGCTCGGCCTCGGCGTGACCAAGGCGGACGAACGCCATGTCATCATCATCGCCCTGATCGACAAGCAGACCGTCGGGCTTCTGGTCGAGTCGGTCTCCGACATCCTCGGCATCAACACCGAGAGCATCCAGCCGACCCCCGAGATCGCCTCGGATACCGCGCGTAGCTTCGTGGCCGGCATCATCTGCATCGAAAAGCGGACACTGCGGCTGATCGATCTGGAAAAGCTCCTTCCGCAAGCCGCGTTGGATCTGGCCTGACGATGCAGACGAACGCGAGTCATACCGGCGCCTCGGATCGGGATTTCCTCTACACCAAGGAGGATTTCCGGTTCATCGCCCGCCTAGCCTACGAAGAGGCCGGCATCACGTTGCCGGAGTCGAAGGAGATGCTGGTCTATTCGCGGTTGGGAAAGCGGCTGCGGGCACTCGGCATCTCCGAGTTCAAGGCCTATTGCGCCTTGCTGAGCTCCGAAGGCGCCGGCGACGAGCGCCGCAAGATGATCTCTGCGCTCACCACCAACGTCACCCGCTTCTTCCGCGAAGAGCACCATTTCCGCCACCTGTCCACCGCGATCCTGCCGGACTTGATCGCCCGCGCCCAAAAGGGCGGACGGCTGCGGATCTGGTCCGCCGGGTGCTCGACTGGAGAAGAGGCCTATTCGATCGCCTTCACCCTGCTGAAGGCCTTTCCCGAAGCGGCCCGCTTCAACGTCCGCATCCTCGCCACGGATGTCGACCCGGAGGTGATCGCGGTGGCCCGGCGCGGCCGCTACCGCGGCGAGGCCGCCTCGGCTTTGCCGGATTGGGTGCGCTCCAACTACGTCTCCTCGGTCGATGGGGCCGAGGGCGGCATCGAAGTGAACGAACAGATCCGGAATTTCATCGATTTCCGCCTGCTCAACCTGATTCAGCCGCTGCCGATGAAGGGCCCGTTCGACGTCATCTTCTGCCGCAACGTCACCATCTATTTCGACGCCGCGACCCAGGACCGCCTGTGGGAGGCCTTCTCTCGCGTCATGGCGCCCGGCAGCCACCTCTATATCGGCCATTCGGAACGGCTATCGCCGCGAATGTCGTCGCATTTCGCGACGGTCGGCATGACGAGCTACCGGTTGCTGCCTGCCACGGCAGCGTCTGCGACCAGCAAAGGATAATATTACGATGTCGCTGAAAGATACGCTTCGCATCATGGTCGTGGACGATATGTCCACCAGCCGCGCGCTGGTCATGCAGGCACTCGACGAGATCGGCATCCGTCACGTCGACCACCGCAACGATCCCGCCCAGGCCCTGCGCTCGCTGGTCGCGAGCCCCGTCCACCTGGTGCTGTCGGATTACAACATGCCGGGCATGGACGGGCTGCAACTGCTGCAGGCGCTGCGCCAGACCAAGAGCACACATGGCATCGGCTTTATCCTGATCACCGGCCGGGCCGACAAAACCCTCATCGAAAAGGGGCGCACATTGGGGATGAACAATTTCCTGCTCAAACCGTTCACGACGGCGAGTCTGAAAGCCTGCATCCAAGCCGTTGTCGGGCCGGTCTGACGATGGGCCTGGAAAGCGATCATAGGGACCTCGCGATGCTCTTGGCCCGCCTCGGCGCCCAATTGCACGAGGTCAATCGGCTGGGTCAGACGGTGGAAGAGGCGATCGGCGATCTCATCAGGCATACCAACCATTCCGGCATGAGCCCCGCCAGTTCGTTTCAAAGCCTCGACGTGCTGGTGCAATCGATCGACAGCCTCGCCGTCTATGTCGAGGCGCTCGCCGCGGCCGTGCCCGAAGGCACGCGGATCGACGCGCAGGAAGCCATGAAACGGGTCAAGTTGCGTGCGCTTTCGCATGCCCTGACGGCGCTCGAGCACCCCGACGATCTCACGCCGCCGGCAGACCACGAAGACCTGCACTTGTTCTAGGTGGCCGCATCGGCCGCCGGGCCGCAGGATCGATTTTCAAAGGACTGGCCCTTCGCGGGCCACCCCGCACCGGGGCGCAACGCGGATTTGTACAAGGGGCGTTTTCCCTGGCCCACTCTACCGCTACAACAGGCGCGGTGTGGCCTGCGGGGAAATTCATGACAATCAGGGTGCTGTTTGCAGCGGGAGCGAAGCTCTGGCCGGAGTATGAGGCGCCGCTGCGGCGGGCCTTCGCCGAGGCCGGGCTGGCGGTGGAGATGACGCCGGAGATGGCGGCCGAGACGGTGGACTACATCGTCTTCGCGCCGGGCGGTACGATCACGGATTTCGCGCCCTACCGGCGCTGCAAGGCGGTCCTGAACCTCTGGGCCGGGGTGGAGCGGATCGTCGGCCTGCCGGGGCTGACCCAGCCGCTGTGCCGGATGGTCGATCCCGCACTGACCGAGGGCATGGTGGAATATGTCCTGGGCCATGTGCTGCGCTACCACCTGGGCATGGATCGCTTCCTGCAGGGCCAGGACGGGGTCTGGCGCAACGCGATGATCCCGCCGATCGCACGGGAGCGGAAGGTGACGATGCTCGGGCTCGGGGCGCTCGGGGCGGCCTGCGCCCAGGCCCTGGCCGGGCTGCATTTCCCGGTCCGCGGCTGGAGCCGGACAGCAAGGCAAGTGCCCGGAGTCGAATGCTTTTCCGGAACCTCTGGGCTGACGGAGGCGCTGACCGGGGCGGAGATCGTCGTGCTGCTGCTGCCGCTGACGGCAGAGACCGACACCCTGCTGAGCGCCGAGCGGATAGCGCTGATGGCGCCTGGCGGATATGTCATCAACCCCGGGCGCGGGGCGCTGATCGACGATGCGGCGCTGCTCGCGGCGCTGGACGCGGGCCAGCTCGGCGGGGCGACGCTCGATGTCTTCCGCACCGAGCCGCTGCCGCCGGCGCATCCGTTCTGGGCGCATCCGAAGGTGACCGTCACGCCGCATGTGGCGGCCGATACCCGGGCCGAAAGCGCCAGCCGGGTGATCGCCGAGAACATCCGCCGGGGGGAAGCCGGCGCGCCGTTCCTGCATCTGGTCGACCGCGCGCGGGGCTATTGAGCGCGGCGTTGCCGACCGTTCGGTCAAATACCGATTTCGCACCGATATCGCACCGATTTGACACCGACGTCGTACCGATGTGGGCACCGAAGCGGCGGGGCCGGCCGCGCGGGCCGGCTCACTTGAAGCGGCGGAAGAAGCGGGCGCGGTCGTAGAGCCCCTCGAGCCGTTTCATCCGCGCCTCGGTCTGCGGCCAGGTGCGCGCCTCGACGCCGGCCATCAGCGTCTCCACCAGCACCTGGATCGAGACGGTGGAGTCCCAGGCCGAGGGCGCCTCGACATGGGCGGCGAAGCTGTGGCGGGCGAGGCTGGCCGCCGGGGACAGCCACTGGTCGGTGAACAGCACCACCTCGGCGCCCTGCTCCACCGCCATCTCGCAGATGCCGAGCACCGAGTTCTCGTAGCGGCGGATGTCGAAGGCGACCAGCACGTCGCCCGGGCCGACGTCGATCAGCGCGGCGGGCCAGGCGCCGGACAGTTCCGACATCAGCGCGACGTCGGGACGGACCACTTTCATATGGGTGACGAAATAATCGGCGATCGCATGGGTGATGCGGCCGCCGAGCGCGGTGACCCGGCGCGACGTATCGGCCAAAAGGTCGCAGGCGGCGTCGAATTCGGCGTGGTCGATGCGCGACAGCGTGGCCTGCAGGTTGCCCATCACCGCATCGGCGAAGCGGTTCAGGATATGGGTGTCGGGCGCGCCGGAGGCCCAGCGGTCATGCTTGACCAGGGGCGAGACCAACATCTCTTCCACCTCGGCGCGCAGGCTGGCCTGGAAATCGGGATAGCCCTTGAAGCCGAGCTTCTGCACCAGGCGCACCACCGTCGGGGTCGAGACATCGGCCGCCTTGGCCAGCGCGGTGATCGAACCGAGCGCGGCGACCGGGTAGTTCGCCAGGACATGCGTGGCGAGTTGGCGCTCGGCCCGCGTCAGGCTCGCCAGCCCGCCCGAAAGCCGTGCCTCGATCGTTCCCTGATCGGTCATTCGCCCCCCCTGGCCCCAGCCGAAACCCACCTTTTGGAAAGATTGTAACAGACTTCGGCGCAAAGAAACAATCTTGACAGTTCCGCGCGGCTCGGGTGAGCCTCGCGCAGTTACGAGATGAGGCCATTACGCGATGCCCAAGCCCGAGGCGAGCCCGATCTTCCCTGCCGTTGTGGAGAATAGCGCGGCGCCCGGGCCGGTCCTGATCGTCTGCGAACATGCCAGCCGCGCGTTTCCGGCACCCTGGGGCGATCTGGGTCTGAGCGCCGCCGAAACCGCCGCGCATATCGCCTGGGATCCGGGCGCGCTGGGGCTGGCCCGCGGCCTGGCCGAGCGGCTCGGCGCCGGGCTGGTCCATGCGCCGGTCTCGCGGCTGATCTACGACTGCAACCGGCCGCCGGACGCGCCGGGGGCGATGGCCGAGCGGTCGGAGCATTACCAGATTCCGGGCAATTCCGGGCTGACGCCGGCGCAGCGCCTGCAACGGGTCGAGGCGGTCTATCTGCCGTTCCATGCCGGCCTCGCCGCCGAGATTGCGCGGCGGATGGTGCTCGGGCCGCCCCCGGTGATCGTGACGGTGCACAGTTTCACTCCGGTCTGGTTCGGCCAGAAACGGGCGGTGGAATTCGGGATCATCCACGATGCCGACCCCCGGCTTGCCGAGGCGGTGCTGCGCGAAGCGGCCGGCTGCGGGCTGGAGGTGCAGATGAACGCGCCCTATGCGGCGGCCGATGGGGTCACCCATTTGTTGCGGCGACAGGCATTGCCCTTGGGGCTGATGAACGTGATGCTGGAGGTTCGGAACGATCTGATCGCCACGGCGGAGGCCGAGGCGGCGATGGCCGACCGCTTGGCACCGGCGCTGGCCCGCGCGGTGGCGCAGGTGGCGGCGCCGATTGCGGCATGAAGGATAACAACAGGGGGTAATAGAACATGGCCGGGAACCTGAGCCTGGACGAGCTGAAGCGAGAGGTGGAAGCGGGGCGGATCGACACGGTGGTCGTCTGCCTGATCGACATGCAGGGCCGGCTGATGGGCAAGCGGTTCCACGCCGCCCATTTCGTCGCCAATTGGCACGAGACGCATTGCTGCAACTACCTGCTGACCGTCGACATGGATATGACGCCGGTGCCGGGCTATGCCTCGGCCTCGTGGAAGGCGGGCTATGGCGACTATATCCTGCGGCCGGACATGGCCACGCTGCGCCGGGTGCCCTGGCTGGAAGGCACGGCGATGGTGCTGGGCGACCTGCTCGACCATCACAGCCACGAAGAGGTGCCGCAGTCGCCGCGGGCGGTGCTGAAGCGCCAGGTGGCGCGGGCCAAGGCGATGGGCTTCGACGCGATGATGGCGACCGAGCTCGAGTTCTTCCTGTTCGAGCAGAGCTATACCGAGCTGCGCGACGCCGGCTGGCGCGATCCGAAGACGCTCGGTTCGCATAACATCGACTATGTGATCTTCGGCACCAC
>JAKAJW010000223.1 GCA_021813645.1 Pseudomonadota bacterium
GCTCGCCGCCCCAAGGATCAACTCGCCCGGCCCCGGCCCAAGGGCGAAGACCGCGCCGGCCTGCCGCCAGGCCAGGCCGAGCGCCAACAGCCCCAGGATCGGTGGAAAGATCGCCGGCGGCGTCGCTCGCCACAGCCCCGGCGCTGGCTTCTTCGCGAAGATCGGCGGCATCCGTCCCTCCTCATCCGGTCCCGATGGACCGCTTGGCGGTCGTCTGCGCCCCCAGGACACCGCGACCGACGGCCCTTGCTCCCGGCCCCGCCCTGCCCCAACCTGCCGCAAAACGGAGGCTCGCATGGCACATGGCTACGAAACCGGACGGCTCAACCTACCCTTCGTCGGCATTGCCACGTTCGGCAAGCGTCCTTATGTCGCTGACTGGTCCGCGATCCGCGCCGATGCGGCCATTCTGGGCGCGCCCTTCGACTTCGGCACCCAGTTCCGCGCCGGCGCCCGTTTCGGCCCGCGCGCCATCCGCGAGGCCTCGACGCTGTTCTCCTTCGGCCATGCCGGCGCCTATGACCACGAGGACGACGCCACCTACCTCGGCCCCGAGGTCACCCTAGTCGATCTCGGCGACGCCGACATCGTGCATACCGACACCGAAGCGAGCCACGCCAATATCGAAACCGGCGTGCGCGCCATCCTCGACGCAGGCGCGCTGCCGGTGGTGCTGGGCGGCGATCATTCGGTGAACATTCCCTGCATCCGCGCCTTCGCCGGGCGCGGCCCGATCCACATCCTGCAGATCGACGCCCATCTCGATTTCGTCGACGTGCGCCACGGCGTTCGCCACGGCCACGGCAACCCGATGCGCCGTGCCGCCGAACAGGACCACGTCACCGGCATCACCGCGCTCGGCATCCGCAACGTCTCCTCGACCGCGCGCGAAGGTTACGAGGCCGCCCGCGCCATGGGCGACGATTTCCTCTCGGTGCGCCAGGTCCGCAAGCTCGGCCTCGCGGCGACGCTCGCCCGCATCCCGAAGGGCGCCCGGCTCTACGTGACGATCGACATCGACGGCTTCTGCCCCTCGATCGCGCCGGGCACCGGCACGCCCTCGCACGGCGGCTTCCTCTATTACGAGGTGCTGGAGATCCTGCAGGGCGTGGCCCGCGCGCATGAGATCGTCGGCATCGATCTGGTCGAGGTTGCGCCTGACTACGACCCGGCCGGATCGACGGCGATCCTGGCCGCGCAAATCCTGCTGAATTTCCTCGGCTTCATCTTTCACGCCCGCGGCCAGCGCGGCTGAAAAGCCCCTGGCGGCGGACGGACGGCAACGGTCGCGCCCGGCGGGGCTCAGCGATACAGCAGCGAGCGCCCGTTCGCGAACAGGTGGACCTTCTTCGGATCGGCCGCCAGCCGGACCTGGCGGCGGCGCAGATCGGCATGGATACCCGGCAGCTTGGCGATCATCGGCGCCGCCTCGCCCTGCCGCTCGAAGTAGAGCAGCGTCACCTCGCCGAGCGCCTCGACGATCTCCACCCTTCCCTCGAAGATATGATCCGCCGCCTCGGTCGGCTGCAGATCCTCCGGCCGGACCCCCAGCTTCACCGCCCGGCCCATGTCCGCCTCCCGGGTCGGGATCGCCGCCCGCACCTGGCTGCCGCCGGCCAGCTTCACCACCGTCTCCGCCCCGGTCGCCACGATCTCGCCCGGCAGCAGGTTCATCGCCGGCGAGCCGATGAACTGCGCCACGAACTCATTCTCGGGCTTCTCATAAAGCTCCAGCGGGGTGCCGACTTGGCTGATGCCGCCGCCCGCCAGCACCACGATGCGCGAAGCGAGCGTCATCGCCTCGACCTGGTCGTGGGTGACGTAGACCATCGTCGAATCCGGCATCTGCTCCTTCAACTGAGCGATCTCGAGCCGCGTCGCAACCCGCAGCGCGGCATCGAGGTTCGACAGCGGCTCGTCGAACAGATAGACCTTCGGATCGCGCACGATCGCCCGGCCGATGGCGACGCGCTGGCGCTGGCCGCCCGACAGCGCCTTTGGCAGCCGGTCGAGGTAGGGCGTCAGCTGCAGCACCCGCGCCGCCTTCTCCACCGCCGCGGCGATCTCCGCCTTCGACTTCTTGGCGATCTTCAGGGCGAAGGCCATGTTGTCGCGCACGGTCATATGCGGATAGAGCGCATAGGACTGGAACACCATGGCGATGCCGCGCTGCGCCGCCGGCACCTCGTTCATCACCCGCCCGTCGATCGACAGTGTGCCGGCGGTGATGCTCTCGAGCCCGGCGATCATCCGCAACAGCGTCGATTTCCCGCAGCCCGAGGGGCCGACGAAAACGATCAGCTCGCCCTGTTTGATGTCGAGGTCGATGTTCGACAGGACCTTTACGTCGCCGTAGGCCTTGGCCACGTCCTTCAGGATCAGATCGGCCATGTCTCCCCCCTATTCCGCCCGCGCCAGGCAGGCCTGCCACGGCGCCAGCGCAACCTCCGCCTTAAGCTCCGAAACCGCGCCCAGATCGGTGCCGATCGGCCGCCAGCGCCCCGCCGGCAGGGCAACCCGCGCCGCCGTTCCGCTCAGGTTGAAGGCGCAGAAGATCTCCTCGCCGTTCTCGCGGCGGCGGAACTGCAGGACCTCGCCGGCCACCGCCATCGCCTCGGAGGACCCGTGGATCAGCGCCGGATGGGCATGGCGCAGCGCCAGGGCGCGGCGGTAATGGTGGATCAGCGCGGTCGGATCGGCTTCCGCCGGCGCCACCGCCCGCGACAGATGCGCCGCCGGCACCGGCAGCCAGGGCCGCTCGGCCGTGGTGAAGCCGCCGTTGCGGTTGTCGGCCTGCCAGACCATCGGCGTGCGGCAGCCGTCGCGGCCCTTGAACTCCGGCCAGAACTCGATGCCATAGGGATCCTGCAGATCCGCGAACTCGAGCTCCGCCTCCGGCAGGCCCAGTTCCTCGCCCTGATAGAGGCAGACGGACCCCCTCAGGCACATCAGCAGAAGCGTGTAAAGTCTTGCGGCATCGTCCGAAAGCCCCCAGCGGGTGACATGGCGGACAACGTCGTGGTTGGAATAGGCCCAGCACGGCCAGGCCTCCGCCGAGGCCGCCTCCAGTCGGGCGAAGGTCTCGGCCACCGCCGCCGCGGTCAGCCGCTTGGGCTGCAGCAGCTCGAACGGGTAGCACATCTGCACCTTGTCGCCGCCCGACGTATATTCCGCCATGATCTCCAGCCCTCGCTGGGCATCGCCCACCTCGCCCACGGCGGCGGCGGCGTAAGGCTCTAGTTCGGCGCGGAATCTCTTTAGGAAATCAAGGTTTTCCGGCTGGTTCTTGTCGAACAGATGCAGCTGGTGATTGTAGGGGTTGACCGCCGGCGCGATGGTGTCGTTGCGCAGCGCCTTCGGCAGCGCAGGATTGTCGCGCAAGTATTTGTCGCAGAAGTAGAAGTTGATCGTGTCCAGGCGGAAGCCGGCGACCCCGCGGCGCAGCCAGAACCGCACCACCTCCAAAAGCGCCTCCTGCACCGCCGGGCAGTGGAGATTCAGATCCGGCTGCGCGGTCAGGAAGTTGTGCATGTAATACTGCTCGCGCCGCGCGTCCCAGGTCCAGGCCGAGCCGCCGAAGATCGACAGCCAGTTGTTAGGCGGCGTGCCGTCCGGCTTCGGATCGGCCCAGACATACCAATCGGCCTTGGCATTGTCGCGGCTCTGCCGGCTTTCCTGAAACCAGGGATGCCGGTCGGAGGTGTGGCTCAGCACCAGGTCGATCATCACCTTGAGGCCGAGCGTCCCGGCCCGCGCCACCAGCGCGTCGAAATCCGCCAGCGTGCCGAAGATCGGATCGACGCCGCAGTAGTCGCTCACGTCATAGCCGAAATCCTTCATCGGCGAGGGGAAGAACGGGCTGATCCAGATCGCATCGGCGCCGAGCCCGGCGATATGGTCGAGCCGCGCGGTGATCCCCGGCAGATCGCCGATCCCGTCGCCGTTCGAATCCTGAAAGCTGCGCGGATAGATCTGATAGATCACCGCGCCACGCCACCACTCGTTCGTTCTGTCCGTCACTTCACCGATCCTGCAAGGAGACCGCGCACCAGGTATTTCTGCAGCGCGAAAAAGACGATCAGCGGCACCGAGATCGAGATGAAGGCCGAGGCCGCGAGGATCTCCCACTGCCCGCCATGCGAGCCCAGGAGGTCCTTCAGCTTGCCCGTCATCACCAGCGAACTTTCCTGGTGGCTGAGGAAGACCGTGGCGACCAGCAGGTCGTTCCAGGTCCAGAGGAATTGGAAGATCGCGAAGCTTGCCAACGCCGGGAAGCTGAGCGGCAGCACGATCTTGCGGAAGATCTGGAAATCCGTGGCCCCGTCGACCCGGCTGCTCTCGATGATCTCGCGCGGCAGGCCGATCATGTAGTTGCGCAAGAGATAGATCGCCAGCGGCAGGCCGAAACCGGTATGGGCCAGCCAGATGCCAAGATAGCTCTTGGGGTTGAGCCCGATCATCTTGCCGTCGTCGCTGTGCAGCCCCAGGCCCGACAGCGCGATCAGCCGGCCGATCAGGCTGTGATCGGGCACCACGGTCGCCTTGCCGATGTCGTTGTAGAGCGTCAGCAGCGGGATCAGCGACATCTGCAAGGGCACCACCAGCAGCCCGACGATCACCGCGATCAGCAGCGCCCGGCCGGGAAACTGCATCCAGGCCAGCGCGAAGGCGGCATAGGCGGCGATCAGGATCGGGATCACCGTCGAGGGCACCGCCACCGTCAGCGAGTTCATGAAGGCGCGGAACATGCCGTTCGCGGTCAGCACATGGGCGTAGTTGGCCAAGGTGAAGCTCGGCGGCGTGCGCGCGGTGAAGAAGATCCGCTGGCTGCCCTCCAGCGGCTTGCTGTCGGCCCATTGATAATCGCCATTGGCCTTGACCGTCAGCGTCGCCCCGTCGCGCAGCTGGGCCACCTGCCCGGGCTGGAACGCCTTCGGATGCAGGCTCGACCAGCCGAAGGCCGCGACCGACCCGCCCCGCTTCAGCACATTGCCGCTGACGACATAGTTGCCGTCCACCTGCTTGGCGCTGGCGCCGTCCGGGGTGCGGGTCACGCCATTGGCCTCGGCGCTCGACAGCGCCGTCCACCAGCCGGAGACGGCGATCTGGTCGGCGGTGCGGAACGAGGTGATGAACAGCCCCGCCGTCGGCACCGTCCAGAGCACGACAAGCAGCAGCACCGACAGATGCACGGCCCAGACGAGCGGCGATTTGCGGCCCCCGATGCGAAACATCAGCGCCCCTCCATCTCTGCCTTGGCGTTGCGGATGTTCCAGATCATGATCGGGATGACCAGGATCATGATGACCAGCGCGATGGTCGCGCCGCGCCCGAAATCGCCGCCGCCCTCGAACATCCAGGTATACATCTGGTTGGCCAGAACGTCGGTGTCCCATTGCCCGTTGGTCATCGCATAGACGATGTCGAAGACCTTCAGCACGGTGATGGTGATGGTGGTCCAGACCACGGCGATAGTGCCCCAGATCTGCGGCACCATGATCTTGAAGAAGATCTGCAGCCCGTTGGCGCCGTCGAGCACCGCCGCCTCGATCGTCTCTTCGGGTATCCCGCGCAGTGCGGCCGACAGGATCACCATGGCGAAGCCGGTCTGGATCCAGACCAGGATCACCATCAGGAAGAAGTTGTTCCAGAACGGCAGGGTGATCCAGGCCTCGGGCGGGCCGCCGAGCCAGGTCACCAACGCATTCAACAGGCCGATCTGGTCCTGGTTCGCGGCGCGGTAGTCATAGACGAACTTCCAGATCACCGTCGCGCCGACGAAGGAAATCGCCATCGGCATGAAGATCAGGCTCTTGGCGATATTGCCCCAGCCGATCCGGTCGGTCAGCGCGGCGGTGACCAGGCCGAGGAAGGTCGAGGCCGCCGGCACCACCAGCAGCCACAGGAAGTTGTTGATCAAGGCCGAGTGGATGTTCGCGTCGCCGATGAACCAGATGTAATTCTTCAGCCCGACGAATTGGCGCCCGGCCGGGCCGTGGAAGCTCAGCCAGATCGACTCGGCGACCGGATAGACCAGGTAGAGCGCCAGCGCCAGCAGCGCCGGGCCGAGGAACAGCCAGGGCCGGATCGCCGCCGCCCGCCGGATGTTCCGCGTTGCCCGGTCGCCCGCCGCGCCGGCCGGAAACAGGATGTCGAGCAGCCAGTTCGAGCCGTAGAAATAGCCGAAGGCCGCCGCGATGCCGACCACGATGGTCAGCCCCGCCGTGACGAGCTGCTGCAGCATCTCCCCCTCCGTTGCCCCATGTCCCGTCAGCGGCCGGGGGCGTCACCGCCCCCGGCCTGCGGGCTCACTTCAGGTTGTCCCAGGCCTTCTGGATTTCCCCGGCCACGGCCTCGGCCGACTTGCCGCCGACGTAGTCCACCATGCCGGTCCAGAAGGCGCCGGCGCCGATCTTGCCGGGCATCAGGTCCGAACCGTCGAAGCGGAAGGTGGTCGCGTCGAGCAGGATTTGGCCTTCCTTCCGCATCACGTCATTTGCGTAGGCAGAGGTGTGCACGCCCTTGAACGGCGTCAGGAAGGAGGACTGCGCCATCCAGACCTCGGAGGCGATCGGGGTCTTCAGGAAGTCGATGAAGGCCTCGGCTGCCGGGTTGTCCTTGGTGATGAACACCAGCGTGCCCGCGCCTTCCACCGGCTTGCCCAGCTGCGGCTTGTCGGCATAGGGCGGGAAGTAGAAGAAGTCGGCATCCTTGTTCGGCCCGAGCTGGGTTCCCTTCGGGAAGAACGACGGGATGAACGAAGCCTGCTTCAGCATGTAGCACTTCGGCGGCGAGGTGAAGAGACCCTTCGGCGCATCGCGGAAGTCGGTGGTGGCCACCGCCTTGGCGCCA
>JAKAJW010000049.1 GCA_021813645.1 Pseudomonadota bacterium
AGCACCAGCCCGGCGGCCAGCAGCGCCGCCGCCCCCTGCCCCGCCAGCGCCGCCTCGCGGGCCAGGCCGAGGCCGCGCAGCGCGGCATAGACCGAGCTCAGCCGGAAGAACTGGAAACTGTCATGCGCCAGGATCTCGCCGGTGGCCCGCAGCCCGCCCAGGAAGGCCGGCCAGACCGCCGCGCCGAAGGCCAGGGTGGCGAGCCCGGCGCTGAGCGCCACCGCCGCCAGCGCCTCGGCGATGAGCCGCCAGCGGCCGCGCAACAGCACCCACAGGCCGAGGCCGAGCGCCAGATGCGGCTTCATCACCATCAGCCCGAGCGGCAGCCCGGCCCACCGCCGCCCGTCGAGCGCCAGCAGCGCGAAGAGCCCGGCCAGGCTGGCGATCAGCAGGCCGTTCTGGCCGGAGAAGATCGTGGCGATCAGCCCCGGCGCCGCCGCCAGGGCGACCAGCTCGAAGGCCGGCCCGGCCAGCCGGCGGAGCACCAGAGCGTAGCCGAGCAGGCTGGCGCCGATGAACAGGATATAGGCCCAGGCGCGCGGCAGCAGGGCCAGGCCGGCAACGATCAGGTCGAACTGCGGCGGATAGGCCCAGGGCATGCCATGGCCCGGCTGGCGGCTGTCGGCGGCCTCGCGGGCATAGACCTCGGCCGGTCGGTAGGCCGCCGCGATCTCGCCCGACAGCGCCATCTGGCCCACCACTTGGAAGGTGTCGAAATCCAAAAGCGGATGCGGCGCGGCGCTGGCATCCTGCTGCAGGTAGTAATCCGCCCGGGTGTAGAAGGCCATGGCGAGCATCACCAGGGCGCTGACCGCCAGCACCCGCAGCAGGCGCAACCGCTCGGGCGCGCGACGCAGGGGCAGCGCCAGGCTCATCGCCCCGCCTCCGGCGCGCGGGCCAGGATCCAGGCCGCCCACAGCACGGCGATCAGCACCGCCGGCCCGGCCAGCTGCGGGATCTGGCCGGCGCGTACCAGCGCCTCGGTCTGCATCAATCCGCGGCCCTGGGCGAGGCCCGAAAGGATCAGCCCCAGGCTGCTGCCGCAGGCGATCCAGCCGAGCGCCAGCAGCGCGGCGGCCTCCGGCCGGCGGATGCGGCGGGCCAGCTCGGGCAGCAGGGTGGCGATCGCCACGCCGAAAATCGGCATGTCGTAATCGAAGCCATAGGGGCTCATCATCAGCGTGACGCCAAGCGCCAGGCCGATCTCGGCGCGCGGGCCAAGCCGGCGGCGCACCGCCCAGAGCAGGACGCCGGCGCCGATCAGCGCGGCGCCGAGCTGGCCGGCCAGCGCCAGACCCACCGGCAGCCCCGCCGCGCGCAGGCTGGCGAAGACCGAGATCAGCCGGATCAGGTGGAAGCCGTCGCTTTTCAATGTGGCCGAAGTGGTGTGCAACCCGGTCAGGAAGGCCGGCCAGACGCCGGGGCCGAAGACCGCCGTGGCCAGCGCGCAGGCGGCCAGCGCCACCCCGAACGCCAGGCCAAGCAGCCCCCAGCGCCGCCGCGCCAGCGCGACCAGGCCGAGGCCGAGGCCGAGATGCGGCTTCATCACCATCAGCCCGAGCGGCAACCCGGCCAGCCGCCGCCCGGCGAGCGCCAGGAGCGCGAAGAGCCCGGCGAGCGTGCCGGTCAGCAGCCCGTTCTGGCCGCCCATCACCACCACCACCAGCGCCGGCAGCGCAACGATCAGCGCCAGCCCCGGCCGACCGCCCGACAGCCGCCACAGCACCCAGAGATAGGCCAGCCCGCTGCCGCCGATGAACAGCGCGTAGCCGAGCGCCGGCGACAGCGCGGCCAGCGCCAGCGTCACCAGATCGAAGGGCGGCGGATAGGCCCAGTTCTGCGCCTCGCCGCCGGCCGCCTTCTGCAGCGCGCCGAGCTTGGCCGCGTCATAGGCGTCGGCGATATGCCCGGTCAGGCCGAGATGGCCGATCATCCGGAACAGATCGAAATCGACGAAACCGGGATTCGCCCCGGCGCCGAGCGCGCCGCGGTAGAATTGCAGCCGGAAGGCGAAGGCCGCCACCACGATCAGCAGCGCCAGCGTGGTGCCCAGTGCCAGCGCCGCCCGCCCCGCCGTCTGGCCCGCCTTCTGGCCCGCCGGCCGCGGCGTCGGGCTGGAGGCGGCCAGGCTCACAGCTTCATCCTCATGAAGATCGGCTCGGGGATGGCCCGGATGACGGCCATGACAAGCTGCCAGATCGGCTTCACATAGATCACGTTGCGCTTGGTCTTGACCGCCCGCACCACCGCCCGGCCGACCTCGTCCGGCTGCGCCGTCAGCTTGGCGGGCAGGTCCAGCTCGGCGGTCATCCGGGTGGCGACGAAGCCCGGCAGCACGGTCAGAACCTGCACGCCCGCCCTGGCCAGCCGGTTGCGCAGCCCCGAGAGATAGGCGGTGAAGCCGGCCTTGGCGGCGCCGTAGATGTAATTGGTCGCCCGTCCGCGCTCGCCTGCGACCGAGGAGATGCCGACGATCGCGCCCGAGCCGCGCGCCTCGAAGCGGTTGGCCAACTCAGCCAGGATCGCCGCCGGCCCCTCGAAATTCGTCCGCATCACGCGGATCGCCTGGGCCGGGGTCTTCTCGTCCTGCGCCTGCTCGCCCAACAGCCCCACCGCGCAGACCGCCACCTCCGGCAGCGCCGGCAGCCCGTCGAGAAAGGCGCCGTGCCCGCCGGTGTCGAGCGCGTCGAACTCGACCAGGCTCACCTCAACGCCGTAGCGCAGGGCCAGATCGGCCCGGTTCTCGGCCAGGGTCTCGACGCCGCGCGCGGCGAGCCAGATCGGATGGCCCTCGGCGGCAAAGGCATGGGCGATGGCCAGCCCGATGTCCGACCGTCCGCCCAGAATGAGCACCGCCCCCTTCGTCATAACGCCAGCCTTTCCGATTGCGTCGAAGAAAAAGCCTCGGCGAGGCCCTGCGCGTCCCGCATAGCCGCGAATTCGGCCATTCTTTTGTCGGCCTTGCGCAAGGTATGCGGCGTCATCCGCGAATCCTTCGCCAGATAGAACCGCCCGCCCCGCGCCACGGTGATGCGGTCGAGCTTCTCCAGCAGCGCCCGCGTCCCGGCATGCAGCGGGAAGTCGAGCGCCAGCGTATAGCCCTCCATCGGGAAGGAAATCCGCCCCTGCTGCGGCCCGAAGCGTTTCAGCACGGCCAGGAACGAGCCCTGCCCCGCCGCCGAGATTGCCGCCAGAAGCTCGCCCAGCCCGGACTCGGCCGTGGCCAGCGGCAGCGCGCATTGAAACTGCACGAAGCCGCGCCGGCCATAGATCCGGTTCCAGCCATGGATGGCGTCCAGCGGGTAGAAATAGGCGTCCCAGTCCACCAGGCTGTCGCCCGCCTTCTTCGCCCCCTGGCGGTAGTAGAGCGCGTTGAACGCCCGCACGGTGAGCCCGTTCAGCGCGAAGCCGGGCGCATCGAGCGGCACCGTCAGCCGGCGCCGCTTCGGCGTCGCGAAGGGCGCCCGGCGGCGCTCGGCCGGCAACTCCTCGGCCCGGGCATGCTCGCCCAGCATGACGATCGACCGGCCGGTCGCCGCGCCGCGCGCCAGGCAGTCGATCCAGGCCACCGAATAGGTCGCCGCCTGGTTCGCCTCGAAGGCCTCCATCGCCCGCGTCAGGTTCGGTGCGGCGATCGTCTTCTGCCGGATCCAGCCGGAGTCCACCCGCCGCAGCCGGAAGGCTACCCGCAGGATCACCCCGGTCAGCCCCATGCCGCCCAAGGTCCAGCCGAACATCTCGTCATTGTCGAGCCGGGTCAGCCGACGCACCCGGCCATCGGCCCCCATCAGGTCAATCCAGTCGACGAAAGCGCCGAAGGATCCGTCGCGGTGGTGGTTCTTGCCATGCACATCGGCCGCCACCATGCCGCCGATGGTGACGTGCTTGGTGCCCGGCGTCACCGCCGGGAACCAGCCGCGCGGCAGGAAGGCGGCGATCACATCGGCCAGCCGCACGCCGGCCTCGGACACCAACTGGCCGGTTTCGGCGTCGAAGGCGAGCATCCGGTTGAAGCCGCCCATGTCCACCGTGTTCAGCGCCGATTGCGCCGCGTCGCCATAGGCGCGGCCCGCGCCGCGCGCGATCAGCCCGCCTTCGGCCACGCGCTGCGCCAGCTCGGCCTCCGACCGCGGTCGGGTCACCCGGCAGTCCTGCCGGGTCGTGCCGCCCCAGCCGGCGATCCTCATGCCGCCCCCTTCAGCTTCAGCGTCGCATCGGTGAAGACGAAGCGCCGGTCGAGCCGGAACTTCACCAGATAGCCGATGGCAAGGCCGAGCACCGCGCCCGTCTCGCGCGCGGCATCGCTGTGCCAGACCGCCCAGGCGGCGGTCTCGAAGCCCCAGAAGATCAGCGTGGTGACCACGCCCATCGCGCTGTAAAGAAAGAATTTCCGACCGTGCTGGGCGAGACCCTCGGCGGCGTCGAAGAAGATCCAGCGTTTGTCGAGCAGGTATTTCACCACCAGCCCCGCCCCGGTGCCCACCACCATCGCCGGGAAAAGCTCGGGCCAGGCCGCCAGCGCGCCGCGCTGCGCGGCAAGGTTCACCACCGTCGCGATCGCCGCGAAGAAGGCATAGCGCAGGACGAGAGCGGTCAGCGTCACAGCAGCACCCCGGCGACGGCGAATGCCAGGATGATCGCCGCCGAGACCAGGCTCATCCCGTCGCGGGCGGCGAAGACAACCGGATCGTCATGCATCTGGCCGCGATGGGTCAGCATCACCATGCGGCTGATCCAGTAGAGCAGCACCATGCAGATCCCCCAAAGCGCCGTGGGCTGGTTGTAAAGCTCGGCCACCGCCGGGGAATTGAGGTAGAGCGCCATGACCAGGACCGAGACATAGCCGGCCGAGACCGCCATCATCTCAACCATCGGCAGATCGTCGGACAGATAGCCCCGCCCGGCGGTGGCGGTCTTGCCGGCGGCGATCTGGTCCACGAGTTCCGCCTGCCGCTTCACCGCGGCCAGCGACAGGAAGAAGAACACCGAGAAGGCGAGTAGCCAGACCGACAGCGGGATCCCCGCGGCGACCCCGCCGGCGACGATGCGCACCGTGTAAAGCGCGGCCAGCGCCACGATATCCACCACGATCCGCCGCTTGAGATAGAGCGAATAGACCGTGGTAAGCAGGAAATAGCCCAAGAGCACCGCCAGCGTGTGCCAGCCGAGCGGCGCCGCCAGCGCGAAGCCGGCCAGCAGCAAGAGCGGCGCCATCACCGTGCCATGCGCGATCGGCAGCGCCCCCGAGGCGAAGGGCCGGTTGCGCTTGCGCGGATGGGCGCGGTCGGCGGCGAGGTCGAGCAGATCGTTCAGCACATAGACCGACGAGGCGATCAGGCTGAAGGCCGCGAAGGTCAGCGCGGCCAGCCCCAGCGTCGCCGGGTCGAAGCGGTGCGCCGCCAGCATCGGCAGGAAGACCAGGAGGTTCTTCAGCCATTGATGCGGCCGGATTTCCTTCAGATAGAGCTTCGCCGACACGCTGCCCCCTTCCAGCCGTTCCACCTCGCGGCCCGTGGCCGAGACCCGCGCGCCGAGCCCGGCGGCGCCTTCCACCACGATGGCCCGGCCGGACACCGCCCAGACCGGCATATCCGCTTCCGCGTCGCCGATATAGTCGAAGCCGCCGGAGCCGAACCGGCCGACCAGAAACTCCGCCTTGTTGCCGCCCTTGAGGTTCAGCGCGCCGTCCGAGCCATGCACCTCGTCGAAGACGCCGAGATGCCGGGCCACGCGCTCGGCCAGGTTCTGATCGCTTGCCGTCACCAGCGCGGTGCGGCCGCCAAGTTCGCGCCAGCGCCGGACATAGGCCAGCACCGCCTCGTTATAGGGCAACGAGGCGACCTCGACCGGGCCGAGCGCGGAGAGCCGCGCCTTCAGCGCCGCGCGCCCCTGGCGCAACGCGACCAGCGACTGGAACGGCACCGTCCAACGCCGGGCGAAGGCGGCCCAAAAGCTTTCGAACAGCATGTCGGAGCGAATCAGCGTGCCGTCGAGATCCACGACCAAAACGCGACTGTTCATCGGTGCCCCGCCTCACTGTGCCCGCCACGGAAACAGTCTATGCCGATGAATTGCGGCAAGAAAACGACGCCCCGCGGCTAGAAATGCGCGAAATCGGCCATGGTCGACCGCAGGCTGACCGGGTCCCGGCCCTGGCGCCGGCCCGCGCTTGCTGCCGCGATGGCTGCGCGCCCCGCCGCTCTAGCTTGCCATCGGGATGGCGTCGAGATCCAGCGGCGCGGCCATCGGCAAGGGCTCCAGCCCCTCCTCGCCCGCCTCGAAGGGCGCGCCGAAGTCGCCCATCGCGAACCCCGGCTCGCCCCCGAGCTCCCCCCCGGCCTCACCCTCCGGCAGATCGAACGGCACCGCCATCGGCATCGGCGCCAGGCCCGGCTCCGCCATGTCCAGCCCGGAAAAGTCCGGCTCGCCCATGCCCAGCCCGGACAGGTCCGGCGCCGCCATGTCCAGCGCCGCCGCCGCGGGCGACGCGCCAGTCGGCCAGGCGGCCTCCGAGCCGCCCTCCTCGCCCGGCGCGGAAAGCCGCACCGCGCGGTTGCCGTGGTTCTGGCCGAGCCGGCCCAAGGCGATGCGCAGCCCGCCCGGCCCTTCCAGCGCGACCGCCTCCAGCGCGGCGGCGGACACCGGCAACAGATCGTCCGGCTTCAGGCCCATCACCCGGGCCAACGGCAGGTTCAGCCGACCGAGCACCGCCATCAACTCGGCCGGGGCGGACATCGCCACATCGGCCAGGCTGGCGGGCGCCTGCGCCGCCTCGCCCGCGGCGGGCGCGTTGGGCCGGGCGGCGCGGCCGTGGC
>JAKAJW010000455.1 GCA_021813645.1 Pseudomonadota bacterium
CTTGCAATCGGGTGGCCCGAACCGTCCTTTTTGTCGACCACGGCCATACCCGGCAGCAGATGCTCGACCGCGCGTTTTCCGCCGCTGCGATCATAGAGTGCGAAATAGGTGTGCTCGAGCGCGTTCATGTCGAGAAGCATCGCATAGCTGCAACCATAGCCTTCGAAGGTTCGCGCCATCGCAGAGGGCGTGGCGGTCGAAAAGAACGCATAGACGAAGAAGCGCTTCGCGCCCTGATCGATCATGCAGGCCCCGGCGCGCAGGGTTCGCAGCCGGTTGTCCACCGAACCTGACCAGTTGCCGGCATCGCCATTCGCCACCAATGAGCCGGGAATGCCGGCCCCGCCCGCCGGGTTTCGCTCGAGGAGCGGGACGCCATTCTGACGGGCAAAGCGGATTTCCGGCAACAGAGCGTTGTCGGCCAGCGTCCAGGTCCGCATGTGGATGCTGCCATCATTCAGAACAAAGATCGTCGCCAGACCCGGTTGCAGCTTGCTCATGATCACGCCCTGCTCGATGAACCCGTAGTGCGAGCCATGATTGACCTCGGACAGCGGGCCGGTCTGGAACGCCCCATGGCGCCGCTTGAATCCTGCCGCGAAGGTCGCCACCACCTGCGAATCCAGAACGGGATTCAGCATCCCGAGCAGCACGACAGGCGCCGGATTTCCGACGCCGTCCGGCCCAGGAAGGCCCGGAACCCGGACACCGGCCGGCGGACGCGGCGACCAGCCGAGACTCGGATGCGAGGTGCCCATGGCGTAGCCGAGCTCGAACTGCGAGAGATCGAAGGCGGTGAAATAGTCCATCGAATGCGCCTCGATGGAGTCGAGCGGGTTGGTCTTTCCCGGACCGTTCAGAATGGACGCATCGACTTCCGCCGGCTGCATGGCGCTGGCGAAGACCCCGGGAACGTCCGCGACAGGATACCAGCGCCCCAGCGCCATGCGCCCCGGCGTGTGCGTAATCAGGTGAAGCCCGATGCGGGCGGTCACCTCAAAATGCTTGCTTTGCGCCGGTGGCGGCCCGGACGGCGCCATGCCATTTCCCGAAATCCCCGCATTCGCCGCCCCTGGCGAGGCAACGATCCGGAACGCGTCCTTGAAGAACACGTTCTTGACCAGCCCTACGATCAACTCGCCGCCGATGAAATTGTTGCGGATGAAGTTCGCCGTCCATTCCAGCTGCGTGGAGTGGCCTTGGACCGGGTTGCGCAGGAACAGGTGACCAGCACAAAGCGGTGCGAAGGGCATTCGTGTCGCTTGGGCCGCGGCCAGAGCCTGATCCTGATTTGCCCAAGGCGTGCAGTTGGTAACCTCGCCCCCACTGCGGATCACGAGCTGCGGATCGGGACCCTTCGACAAAGCAATCGTCTGAACTGCCGGGATTGGATTCTGTATGTGGTAGATCTTGCTGAGGTTCCAAGGCCCGACCTGCAGGACAAACCAGGAATTCACATTCGGATTCAAAGAGATCAGCGTAACCGTCTGCCCATCCGGCAGCTGCGCCGTTTCGGTCTCGCGAAACGGTTGCAACTCGATGATGTTCTTCGGCCGCTCGGCTAGATAGCTGGACATCTGCTGGGCCAACACCGGTTGCGGCGGCAAGATCGCCGTGTCCGGAAGCGTGATTGCCGAGGCCGAGGTGGCAAGGGCCGCCATCATCAGCCCTGTGACCAACCGAGGGGCGGCGCAATCGTTGAGACGCGCGCGCAAATTCACGGAAACTCTCAGCACAGTCACCTTCTTTGTCGGCTTCGGTTGTCGACACCACGTCCGCGCCACGCCGACAGAGCGACAGATGAGCGCATAGCGTCACGATTGCTTGGCGAAAACAAGCATCCTTTCGCTTACGCCGGGCTGACGGGCTGATGAACTGTTCGTGCCTGATGTCGGCGGGGCGGAACCCGTATTTCGAAAGCGGCACGCCGCCTGGCGAGCCCGCTAGGGCCGTACGGACCCAATGCGCTTGGTCCGGAGCCACAATGCCCCATCCGGCGAGCACGGCGCGGCGGCGCCCTCAGCTCCGGAAGGCGCGGCCGAAATAAGCGGCGAGCGGTCGCACGAGATAGCTCAGTGGGCTGTGCGCTCCGGTTTGGATAAAGGCCTCGGCCGGCATTCCCGGAACGAGCTTCTCGTCTCCTCCAAGCTTGGCCAGGCTATCGGCATTCGGTTCGACCGTGACCGCGTAGTAGCTCTTGAGCGTGATCGGATCGGTCATGGCATCGGCCGAGATCCCTTTGATCCGGCCCGAGACGGGCTGTGCGATCTGCCGATCAAAGGACGGGAAATCGAATGTGACCGCCTGACCGAGATGGATCGCATCGATTTGTGTCGTCTCGACGCGGACAGCGACGATCAGCGGCTGGTTCTGCGGAATGACATACATCAGCGGATCGGCCGGTCGAACCACGGAGCGCACCGTGAAGACCTTGGTGCCATAGACGATGCCCGCGACCGGCGCACGGATGTCCAGCCGCGAGAGTGTGTCCTCGAGCCACAATTGCTGTTCGGCAAGCTCCACCTGCCTGGCCTCGATGTCGCGCAGTTGGGTCACGGCCAGTTCGCGCCGCTTGGTGGCCAGCTGCAGGATCGAGATGTCGTTTTCGGTCACCTGACATTTCAGCTCGGCAATCTGCGCCGTCAGTTGGCCCAGTTGCCCCTCCTGGTTCGCCAGCGACAGCTCGAGTTCGAGCAAGCGCGCCGCCTGTGCGAGCCCTTGCGCCTTCAGCTTCTTCTGAATGCCCAGCGCCGCAGCCACCAGCGCGACCTGACGCTGCGCAGCGACGAGCTGGGCGCGCGTGCCTTCGATGCGGTTGCCGATCTGCTTGTTTTGCTCGCGCAGCAGGTCCGTCTGCTGCCGCAACGCTTGCAACCGGGCCCGGAACAACTGGCGTTCCGACTCGACCAGATCGGCGTAGCCGGGATAGCGCGCCGCCCAATGGAGCACCTCTGCGCTGAAGTCGATCGCCGGCCTGTCGTCGCGTTCGGCTTCCAACCGCGCTCGGCGTGCGGCCAGATCCCTCAATTGCCCCTGAACGATCGCGAGTTCGGATCGCGGGCGATTGCCATCAAGCCGCAGAAGCACCTGACCGGCCGTAACGCGGTCGCCATCCTTGACCAGTATTTCGCTCACGATCCCGCCATCGAGATGTTCGACGACTTGGCGGTTGCTTTCCACCTCGACTTGGCCGGCTGCGACGATGGCGCCGGCGATCCGACTGGTGACCGACCAGGCGCCGAAGCCGCCGACAAGTGCCAGAGTCGCGAGACTGCCGACGGCAAGCGGCAGGGTGGCGCGCCAGCGAGAAACGGTATCGGAGTCCCGCGGCCCGGCATTGGCAGACTGCCGACGGGCGCGCGCCAAGGCTTGCGGTGCAGCCTGCCCGCGACGGCCCCAAGCCGCTTGCCCGCTTGGGGCCGGACCTGCGCCGATCCTCCACAGGCGGGGACTCAAGCCGGCGCCCTCCCCCGATTGATCGCCTGCCGCACCGTGCCGGCATTCCGGAGCGCGCGCTCGAGAACTTCGTCGCGCGGCCCCCAAGCGGTAATCGTTCCGGCCTCGAGCACCAGGAGAAGGTCGCATTCGGCGATGGCGAGCGGCCGGTGAGTCATGATGATCGCCGATCTGCTGTCGGCCTTGAACTCCCGCAGGGTCTGATTCAGCGCCTCCGAGCCCTCGGCGTCGAGTGCAGAGTTCGGCTCGTCAAGAATGAGAAGCACCGGATCACCGTAGAGCGCACGCGCCAGCGCGATCCGTTGGCGCTGGCCGCCGGAAAGCTGGGCCTCGCTACCGTCGATCCGTGTTCGGTAACCTTCCGGCAGGTTGAGGATCATCTCGTGGGCGTTGGCGCGTTTCGCCGCCGCGACCACGGCGGCGTCGTCGGGCGCGCCGGCCATCCGGGCGATGTTCTCGGCCACGGTCCCCGTGAACAGGCTGACCGATTGCGGCAGATAGCCGATGTGGCGACCGAGCCTGTCACGATCATATTGCTCGAGCGTTGCGCCGCCGAGCCTGATTTCCCCCGCAGCCGCCGGCCAGAAGCCGACAAGCGCCCGTGCCAGGGTAGACTTCCCCGAACCGGAGAGCCCGATCACTCCGAGCGCTTGACCGGGCTCAAGCCCAAACGAGACGTTGCGGATCGTCGGCGTCTTGGAGCCGGGCGCGACGATCGTCAGTCCCAGCACGGCAAGCCGCGCCTCGGGAACCGGCAAGCGCATCAGCGGCTCCGGGACCGGCATCGCCGCCAGATAGGCGGCGAGCCTCCCCCACCCGCCGCGCGCCCGTTGCACCAGCGGCCATTGCGCAAGCGTCTGTTCGATCGGCGCGAGGGCACGGCCTAACATGATCGATGCCGCAACCATCGCCCCAGTGGACACCTCGCCCTGCAGCACGAGATAGGCACCGACCGCGAGCATCACCGATTGGAGGTAGAGCCGAAATGCGCGGCTGAAGCTGGCGAAGGTGCCGGTAAGATCGTTGGCCATAAGCCCCTGCCGCAGCGCTTCGACCCGCGTGTTCCGCCAGCGCAGGGATATCCCGGCACTCATGCCCTGGCTCCGGACGACCTCCGCTCCAAGCCTGACATGCTCGGCAAAGGATTGCGCCTGTTGCTGAAGCAGTTGTGCGGCACGGCTGTGCTGCGCGGTCAGCATCTGGTTGGCGATCGTGAGAATAATTAGGATCGTCCCCCCAGCGACAGCCGTCCAGCCCAACAGCGGATGGAAGACGAAGATCGCGGCGACAAAGAAAGGGGTCCATGGCATGTCCATCACGGCCAAGAGCACAGGCGATCCGAACAGGTGTTGAAGGGCGTCGATGTCGCGTAACGCCGATGGCGGCACCCCACGCTCGGCCGGCGCCCAGTTGCTCCGCAGCATCGCGTCGAATAGCCGGGCATCGAGCGCGGTCTGGAAGCGGGCCCCGGCGCGGGCCAGAACGCGGCCGCGAGCATAGTCGAGCACGCCCATCAGGAAGAAGAGGCCCGAGATCAGCAGGAACAGGGCAACTAGACTCTCTTGCGAGCGCGACGGGATGACCCGGTCATAGACCTGCAGCATGAACAGCGGCCCCGTCAGCATCAGCAGATTGACGCAAACCGAGAAGATGAATGCGGCCCCCAACAGCCCCCGCCCAAGCCGCATGGCCGCCCGAAGCTCCTGGTTTCCGCTTCGTCCGGAACCCGGCGCAGGCAGTTCCAGCGCTTGGGGCCGTTGCGGAAGCGTGGCGTCTGTCATCACGAAGGCGACCTCTGCAGGCTCGGAACGCATGTGCTCCGTTTGTTCTAGGCCACAAAGGAAAAGGGAGTCTTCACAGCCGCCCTCGCCGGTGTGCGCCCGACCATCGGCCGGCGCGGTTTCCCCTAGTGCGAGCCGCACGGACATCAATTGCAGGAATGCCTGGACCTTCGCGCGCCGAATAGAACTCACCACGGCCCCCCGCAGGGCGAGGCGCCTGCGGCGAGCCCCCGGCAGGTTTGGCGTGACGCCCTACCTCAGCAGGCGGGCAGAGCCGGCCCGGCCCCCAATCCTGGGACCCCGAGCACCGAAATCAACCGCGCTCGTCTAGGCAGCGAAATGCCTCTGCGGCGGGTCGGCTCGGTCGCGGCCGCGACCCCGCCAGCCCGCCTCAACCGGTCCAGATCGGGGATGCGGAAATGCGTCGCGTCGCGGATTTCAATAAGGCCGGCGGCCTGAAGCCGGTAGGTGACCCGACTGATCGACTCGCGCGAGGTGTTGAGATGATCGGCGATGTCTCCACGCGGGATCTGTATCGACAGGATTCCCCCGCCGTCCGGCAAGGGCTGGAACGGCTGGGTCTTGCAGGCAAGCGCCAAGAACCCGGCAAGCCGCTCTTCGAGGGTCTGGACCCCCAAGGACCAAATCAGGCGCCGCACTGCATCCAGTCGCCGGATGCGCTGTCGATAGGTCGCGCGGCGCAACTCGGCGTCTTCCGTCAAAAGGCGCTGGAAGGCCGAGCGCTCGATCCGGCAAATGGTGACCGGCGTTACCGTTTCCAGCGCATATCCGGCGCGGGGCGACTGGATTTCTCCCGCCATGTCGCCGGGATTGAGAATCGCCATGACCTGCCGACGGCCATTGACTGAATATTGGGCCATGCGCAGGTGCCCGGAACACAGCAGGGCGACGAACGGTTCAGGGCTCTCGGCACTCCAGATCTCTTGTTCGGCCCCATAAGTAATCCGGCGGGCAAACCCCTCCAGGCGCCTCAGACCGGCGGCCGATACCTGGCCACAAATTCCGCAAGACAACACAGGACAGCCGGCGCAAATCTGTGGCGTTGAAACAACGCTTTGATGCAGCATGAAATTCTTCCCAAATCAGTTTCCTCCGAATCTGGAGGACAAGAACAATTGTTAATTTATAGCACGAACACGCCTCGGTCACATTGCTGATCGATACGGTCACAGTCCCGCTCGACGGAACCAGGCCCAGGTCACGGGCTAGACATATTTCGATTTGGGTCCATTCTAGGCCGCGCCACTGAGTTCCTGATCGAGGGCATCGGCGCGACATGGCGGACGAGCGACAAGAGGGACGAGTGCGCTTCGAAGGCATCGACCTTGGTGACAGCAAGCTCGGTCGTTGGGCGCGGTCATTGCCTGCGGAACTTGGCAGCCGACTTCAGGCGATCTTTCGGCGTCGCAGGGTCAGTGCCGGGCAGGTGCTCGCCGAAGAGGGCAAGGAGCCCGCTGAGATCACCTACGTGCTCGATGGCACGCTCGGCATGGTCAAGGAACTGCCGGACGGGCGCAAACATATCATCGGGCTGCTGTC
>JAKAJW010000242.1 GCA_021813645.1 Pseudomonadota bacterium
GATGGAAGCCCGCCGCGCTGCGCGGATCGGCCAGCACCGCGCGGTAGGCCGCGGTATAGGCCTTGGATTTGGCGAAGCGTGCCGAATAGCGCGCCGCCAGGTCGCGCACAAAGCCGCGCTGCGCCTCGCTCAGGACTGCGCCCGAGACGTTCGGGCCGCGGCCGAGTTTGAAACCTTGGGGTTCGGCCTCCGCGGCCGCGGCCGCCGGGGCAGGGGCAGCCGGGGTGGGGGCAGGTTGGGCCAGGACAGGTTGGGCAGGCGCCGGCTCCGGAGTCGCCACCGAAACCGACGCCACCCCACCCAGCACACGCAGCTGTTCGGAAATCACAGCCTGGAGTGCCTGAATTTGCGTCTGCATCACGCTGGCCAGATCGCCGGTCACCGCCACCGGGGCCGCCGGAATCATCGGGGACAGGGCCGCCACCGGGGCCACTGTTATCGGCGCGCCTACCGGTGCCACGCCTGCCGGGTCCGCGGCGACCGGGTCGGGGGGCAGCACGGCATCGAGATGGGCCGCCAGTGCGGCGACGCTCGGGTAGTCCGACAAGAGCGCCCGAAACGAAACCTCCACCCCGTAGTCGCGGCCAAGCGCGGCCACCACCTGCGCCAGCAGGAGCGAGTCGAAGCCCAGTTCCAGAAACAGCGTTTCGGCATCCGCGGGGCCCAACGTATCGCCGGACACCTCAGCGAAGAGGTTCAGCAACGCCTCGGTCAGGCGGGGTTTGCGGTCGACTGCGGGCATCGCGGCCTCTTGGGATGTGCTGGGCTTCGGTTCGGTGATGGTGGCCGGCTCGGCCGGGCGGGAGGCGGTCGGTTCCACCCAATGCCGGCTGCGCAGGAAGGGATGCGGCGGCAGCGAAACCCGGCGGGCGCCGCGCTTCAGCCGCGCGAAATCCACCGGCACCCCAGCTGCCCAAAGGTCGGCAAACGCGGCGGCCATGACGGTCTCATCAGCAATCCCGTCCTGGGTATGATCCGGCAATGACTGAACAATTCCGCCATGGCCGTCGCGTTTCAGGGTCTGGCCGGCGAAGGCCGAGAGGGTGCGCCCGGCCCCCACCTCGACGAACACCGCCACCCCTGTCTCGGGTTGCCCCGAAACCTCTGCCGAAACCGCTTCCAGCGCGGCCTGGAAATTCACCGTGGCGCGCGCCTGGCCGGCCCAGTAGCCGGCGCTCGTCGCCTCGGTCGCGGTCATCCGCCGGCCGGTGACCGAAGAGACGATCGGCAGGCTGGGCGGGTCGAGCCGCACGCCGGCCAAAGCGGCCTCCAGCGCCGGCACCACCGGATCCATCATCGCCGAATGGAAGGCATGTGAGGTGTGCAGCCGGCTCGCCGCGATGCCCGCCGCCGCCAGCCGCGCCTCGACCGCGGCCACCGCCGCCTCCGGCCCGGCGAGCACCTGAAGCTGCGGCGCATTGCAGGCGGCGAGATCGACCCCGCCGCCGAGGAAGGGCGCCAGCGTCGCCCGGTCGGCCCGCACCGAAAGCATCACGCCCGGCGGCTGGTCCTGCATCAGCCGGCCGCGTGCCGCGATCAGCCGCAGCGCGTCTTCGAACCCCATCACGCCGGCGATCACCGCCGCCGCGAATTCGCCCACCGAATGGCCGATCAGCAGATCCGGCTCGACGCCCCACGCCTGCCACAGCCGGGCGCAGGCCACCTCGGTCAGGAACAGCGCGGGCTGGGTCAGCCGCGTGTCCTTCAGCGCCCGCGCCGCCGCCGCATCGGAAACCTCAGCGTAGCAAAGCAGTTCGGCCATGTCGCAGTCGATCAGCGGCTTCAGGATTTCCGCCCCGAGATCGATCCAGCGGGCGAACTCCGGTTCGGCGCGATAGAGCCCCTTGCCCATGCCGGGGTATTGTGCGCCCTGGCCGGGGAACATGAACACCAGTTTTGGCGCCTCGGCCGCCTGTCGCGGGCGCGCCGCCCGCAGTTTCGCCGCCGCTTCCGCCCCGCTCTGCGCCGCGACACCAAGCCGCCAGGGAAACACCCGCCGCCCCTCCTGCAGGGTGAAGGCGGCATCGGCCAGCGCCGGCGCCTCCGGTTCTTCGAGCCGCGCCGCCAGCCGCTCGGCCAGCGTCGTCAGCGCCTCGGCCGAGGCCGCCGACAGCGGCAGCACCTGCGCGGCGGGCACTTCCGGGGCCGCCCCGGCCGGCGCTTCCTCCAGGATCACATGGGCATTGGTGCCGCCGACGCCGAGCGCGCTCACCCCGGCCCGGCGCGGCCCGGCGCTGTTCCAGGCGGCGAGCCGTTCGGCCACTTTGAATCGCCCGCCCGCGAAGTCGATGCGCGGGTTCGGCCGCTCGAAGCCGGCCACCGGCGGGATCTCGCGGGCCTGCAGCATCATCACCGTCTTGATGACGCCGACCACGCCGGCCGCCGCGTCGAGATGGCCGACATTGCCCTTCACCGAGCCGAGCGTGACGGCGCCCTGCTGGCCATAGCCCGCGCGCAGCCCGGCCACCTCGATCGGATCGCCCAGCGGCGTCGCCGTGCCGTGGCATTCGACATAGGAAACCGTCTCTGCCGCGACGCCGGCGTCCTTCAGCGCCGCCTGCGCCGCCGCCGCCTGGCCCGCGCTCGCCGGCGCGGCATAGGAGTTCTTGCCGGCGCCGTCGTTCGACAGGCCGACGCCGCGGATCACCGCCAGGACGCGATCACCCGCCGCCTGCGCATCGGCCAGCCGCTTCAGCACCAGGACGCCGGCGCCATGGCCGAACACCGTGCCGTCGGCCGCCGCGTCGAACGGCCGGCAGGCGCCGCTCGGCGAGGCCATGCCGCCCTCAAATGCCAGATAGCCGCGCTTCTGCGGGAAGGTGATCGAGATGCCGCCGGCCAGGGCGACATCCGCCTGCCCCGCGCGCAGCGCCGTGACCGCCTGCGCCACCGCCACCAGCGAGGTCGAGCAGGCGGTCTGCACCGTCATCGCCGGCCCCTTCAGGTCCAGCTTCCAGGCCACCCGCGTCGCCAGGCTCTCCGGCATGTTGCCGGTCAGCGTGGCCAGGTCGTTGAGTTGATAGCCGTCGGTGAAATCCTCCACCGCGCGCCGGTCCGGCAGCAGATTGCCGAACAGATAGGTGCTCATCGAAGAGCCGGCCCAGACCCCGACCGGGCCCGGCGCGCGGGCCGGATCGATCCCGGCGTCGTCCAGCGCTTCGGAACAAAGCTCAAGGAACACCCGTTGCTGCGGATCCATCCGTGCCGCCTCGCGCGGCAGCATGCCGAAGAATTTCGCGTCGAACATCTCGGCGTCGTCGAGCACCGGCCGCACCGGCACATAGGCGGCCGAGGCGCGCTGCTGGGGGCTGAATGCGTCCTCCATCTCCTCCGGGCGGAACCGCGGGATCAGGCAGTCGCCCTGGCGCAGATGTTGCCAGAACTCCGCGAGCGAGGCCGATCCCGGCAGCCGCCCCGCCATGCCGACGATGGCGATCTCCCGACCGTCCGCACGCTCTGCCGCCGCCGGCTCGACCGCCGCCGGCAGCCCGGCCAGCCGCTCCGCCAGCGCGGCGATCCGCGGCGCGTCGAACATCAGCGCGATGTCGAACCGCCGGCCGATCCGCGCCTCGATCCGCGAATGCACCTCGATCAGCTGCATCGAGCTGCCGCCGGCCTCGAAGAAAGTGGCGCCCGCAGGGACCTCTGCCCCCAAGAGTTCGCGCCAGACCGCGGCGATGACAGCCCGCAGCTCGCGCACCCGCTGATCGTTGGCCCGCGGATCCCTTGTCCGCGCATCGTCGGCTCGGGCGGATTGCTGCGCTGCCGCGGCCGGGCTGTCGAACCGCGCCAGCAAGGCCTTGCGGTCGTTCTTGCCGGCCGGCGTCAGCTTCCAGTCCTCGGTGACCTGCACGAGTTTCGGCAGGCCCTCTGAATGCAGCTCTCCGGCGGCGGCGGCCAGCACCTGCCGCGCGAAGCCGTCCGCATCGGCCGGCATGCCGGCCTTCGGCCGCAGCACTGCGGCGATCCGTTTCTCGCCGCCCGGTCCGGCGACCACCCCCACCACCGCATCCGCCACGTCGGGCTGATGGCGCAGCACATGCTCCACCCCGTCGAGCTCGATCCGCCGCCCGCCCAGCTTCACCTGCCGGTCGAGCCGGCCGTGGAAGTCGAAGACGCCGTCGGGGTTATGGGTCGCCAGATCGCCAGTCAGGTAGACTTGGCCGTGCTTGCCCGGGCGCGGGTCGGGCACGAAGACCTCCGCCGTCTTCTCCGGCCGGTTCCAGTAGCCGGTCGCCACCCCCGGGCCGGCGATCGCCAACTGCCCGGTCGCGCCCACCGGCAACGGCTGCAGCGTCTCGTCGACGACGAAGCATTCCTCGTGATTCAACGCCCGCCCGATCGGCAGCGGCCGGCCGTCCAGCATCTCCGCCGTGATGCGGATGCCGAGGCTGTCCACCGTCGCCTCGGTCGGGCCGTAGAAATTCTGCAGAACCAGCGCGGGATAGGTCTCCAGCAGCTTGCGCGCATGCACCGCCGACATCACGTCGCCCACCGACAGGATCATCCGCGCGTTGGCGAAGGCGGCCAGTTGATGGTCCACCATCATGTGGTTCATGCCGGCGTAGAACATCGCTGCCGTGACGCGATGCGCCTGCATCACCCGGCCGATCTCGCTCAGCGCGGGGAAGGGCGCCTCGACCACCGCGCAGGCCGCCCCGTTCAGCAGCGCCGCCCAGATGTCGAAGGTCGAGCCGTCGCAGGCGATGGTGTTGGAATGCAGCACCACATCGTCGGTCCGCATGTCCAGCGCCGGCTGGCGGTAGGCGAAGGAGGTCACCCCCCGCTGCGGGACCACGACGCCCTTCGGCTTGCCGGTGGTGCCCGAGGTATACATCACATAGGCCGGGGTCTCGGCCTCCGCCTCGGGCCAGTCGGCCGGCCGCGGCGCCTCGGCCGCCATGGCCGCTTGCAGGGACAGCCGCGGCAGCGCCGCCGGCAGGATCGCCCCGGCCCGGTCGGCATAGCGGTCCGCCACCAGGGCGGCCTTCAGCGGCAGGTCGGTGGCGATGAAGGGCAGGCTTTCCGGCGCATGGCTGGGGTCGAGCGGCACGAAGGCCGCCCCCGCCCGGAGAATGCCGAGCATCCCCACGATCGCGTCCACCGAGCGCGAGTCGAGCAGCCCAACGAAATCGCCCTTGCCGACGCCCAGCCCGATCAGCGCCGCCGCCACCCGTTCTGCCGCCGCGCGCGCTGCGCCGTAGCTCAGCCGCCGGTCGTCGGCCAGCAGCGCCGGCGCCTCCGGCGTCGCGGTCGCGGCAGCTGCGAACAACGGCCAGATCGGTCCGAGCGGATCGAGAACGGGGCGCGGCGCCATGCGGTTCCTCCGGTCGCGCCGCCGGTTCGTCGGCGCGCGTGGCTCAAATCTCCCGGCCGAACGACGCGCGCTCGACCGGAACTTGCCCCCTGGCTGGCATCTCCCATGCCGTGGCCGCGAGAGTCAACTTGGCCGGACCAGGGCGGTGCGCGGCAGTGTCCACGCTTGGCGCGGCATTGTTTCGAAGAATTCGTATCGCATTGAAAATAATTGGTAAACTGAACATTAACCGGGCAATTCCCATCGGATCGGAAACGGTCTGTTTCGGGCCGATCGGGCGGCGCGGTCGGCCGGCCGCGCGCCGGATCAGATCCCGTCGCTTCGCCGCAGACGCGACAGCGCAAAGCGCCGCAGCCAGGGGTCGCTCGCCGTCAGGCCGAGGCCATAGACCAGCCCCGCCGGCAGGGCCACGGCGATCGCCCGCAGCAAGGGCGGCAGGGCCTGGAAGGGGGCGGCCTCGCGGGCCCAGAGCAAGACCAGGCTGCCAAGCAGGATCGGCCCGACCAGTTGCCGCGCTTCCCGCAGGATCTGGCGCCAGTCGATCCCGCCGTGCCGGCTGAGCAGCCAGTTGCTGCCGAGCAGCGACAGCCCGGCCACGGCGACCTGTGACCAGGCCACCGCCACCAGCCCGAACGTCGCCCCGGCCGCGGTCAGGACGACCGCGAGCAACAGGAAGGCCAGGCTGAAGATCGGCAACCGGCGGATTTCGCCCGACAGCGACAGGATCGGCTCCACCGCAGCCGCCGGCAGGGCCAGGGCCCGCGCCAGCGCCAGGACCCCCACGACCGGCAGGGCCGGCAGCCATTTGTGCCCCAGCAGCCCCTCGATCAGGTCGCCGCCCATCAGCGTCAGCCAGATGAAGACCGGGATGCCGACGGCGAACAGCAGCTTGAAATAGAGATTGGCCTGGCGTTGGAACCCGGTGCTGCGCGCGCCGTGCGCGTCGCGCGCCTGGCGGAACATCGACCAGGCCAGCACTTGGCTCGGCGCGCCGATGATTTCGCCGATCGATCCCACCAGCCGCTGGGCCGCCCGATAGTAGCCGACCGACGCCGCCCCCAGGAAGCCGCCGATGAGAAAGGTGGCGACGTAGAGCCGGAGATTGGCCACGAACCGGCTGCTGAAGATCTGCGCCGAATAGACGCCGAGCCGGCGAAGCTCCGCCCGCTCCATGCCGAACAACGGCGCGCGGCGGGTGACCGCGAAGGAGATGGTCAGATGGGTCGCCTGATAGCTCAGCCGGCCGAAGACCAGCGCATAGACCCCGGCCCCGGCGAACAGCGCCCCCAGCGCCACCAGCATGCCCACCACCTCGCCGATGCTCTCGGCGATCGCCGAGCCCTTGAGACCGTCGCGCCAGATCATCATGCCTTTCTGGGCGGAAGAGGTGGTGGCCAGCACCACCCAGAGCGAGAACCACAACAGCAGATGGCTGACGGTCTGCGAAACCGCGAAGGCCTGCAGGGACAGGCTGGCC
>JAKAJW010000315.1 GCA_021813645.1 Pseudomonadota bacterium
GTGATGGTGGGCTGGCTCGCGCAGGCGCTCGGCCTGCCGCCGCTGCGGGGGGTGATCCACGACAGCGCCTCGACCGCGACGTTGGCGGCGGTTCTGACCATGCGCGAGCGCGCCCTGGGCTGGAGCTGGCTGACCGAGGGGCTGGCCGGCGGGCCGAAGCTGCGGATCTATGCCAGCGCGGAAACCCACAGCTCGGTCGACAAGGCGGTGCGGATCGCCGGGCTCGGCCAGGACAATCTGGTGAAGGTGCCGACCGACGGCAACCATGCGATGAAGCCGGGCGCGCTGCTTGGGGCGATTCAGGCCGACCGGGCGGCGGGCTTCGTGCCAGCTGGGGTGGTGCTCTGCGCCGGCGGCACCTCGATCGGCGCCTTCGACCGGATCGCCGACTGCCTGGCGGTGGCCAGGGCCGAGGGGCTCTATAGCCATGTCGATGCCGCCTGGGCCGGTTCGGCGATGATCTGCCCGGAGTTCCGGCCGCTGTGGGCCGGCGTCGAGGCGGCCGATTCGATCGTGTTCAATCCGCACAAATGGCTTGGTGCGCAGTTCGACTGTTCGGTGCAGTTCCTGGCCGATCCGCTGCCGCAGATCCGCACCCTGGCGCTGCGGCCCTATTTTCTGGAGACGCTCGGCGCCGACGAGGTGACCAACTTCAGCGAATGGACGGTGCCGCTCGGCCGCCGGTTCCGGGCGCTGAAGCTGTGGTTCGTGCTGCGGGCCTATGGGCTCGAGGGGCTGCGGGCGCGGATCCGCAACCATGTCGCCTGGGCGGGCGAGCTGGCCGCGGCGATCGCCGCGCGGCCGGGGTTCGAGATCGTCACCGGGCCCAAGCTGTCGCTGTTCACCTTTGCGCTGAGCGCGGGCGACGCGGCGACCGAACAGTTGTTCACCCGGATCAACGACGACGGCCGGATCTATCTGACCCAGACCCGTTACCGGGGCCGCTTCGTCATCCGGCTGCAGGTCGGCCAGTTCGACTGCACGCGGGAGGATGTGATGACGGTGCTCGAGGTGCTCGACGATCTGGCCGGCTGAAGGGCCGGCCAGCAGGGTCGGCGCCGGCCGGCCTCAGGGCAGCTGGCGCTCGGCGAAGGCGGCGAGCCGGGTCAGCGCTTCCTCGAACTGATCGTCGGCGATGGTGAGCGCCACCCGCAGATGGCCGGCCGAGGCCTCGCCGAAGCTTTCGCCGGGCATCACGGCGATCTTCTCCTCGTCCAAGAGCCGGTTGGCGAAGGCGTCGCCGGAGAGCCCGGTGGCCCGGATGTCGAGCATCAGATACATCGCGCCGGACGAAGGGATGGTGCGGATCGCGTTGGAGCCGGCGAGCACGCGCAGCGCGATCTCGCGGCGGCGGCGGAAGGGTTCGGCGATCTCGCGCTCGAAGGCCTCGCCGCGGCCGAGGGCGAAGAGTGCGGCATCCTGGATGAAGGCCGGCACGCCGTAGGTGGTGTTGGTGGCCAGCGTGGTGACCGCCTCGGCCACCTCCAGCGGGGCGACGATCCAGCCGAGCCGCGAGCCGGTCATGGCGTGGCTCTTCGACAGCGAGCCGACGACCACGGTGCGGTCGGCCATGCCGGGCAGGGCGCGGGGCGAGAGATGCTCGCCGGACCAGAGCTGGGTGTCGTAGACCTCGTCGGAGATCAGCCAGAGGCCGGCCTGGGTGGCGGCGCGGGCGATGCCTTCGAGCGTGGCGCGGTCGTAGACGACGCCGGTGGGGTTGTTAGGCGTGTTGACGAGCAGCGTGCGGGCGCCCTCGGCGGCGGCAAGGATCGCCTCCTCCTGCGGCAGGAAAGCCTGGTCGGAGGTGGTCGGGATACGGCGGGCGATGGCGCCGGCGGTGCGGATGGTGCCGGGATAGGTGGCGTAGAACGGATCGCAATGCAGCCCGATGTCGCCGGCGTCGAGCAGCGCCATATGGGTGGCAAACAGCGCCGCCTGGCCGCCGGGGGTGACGACGACGTTCTGCCAGGAGGTGGGCACGCCGGTGCGCGCCTCGGTGCGGGCCGCGATCGCCTCGCGCAGGTTGCGGTTGCCGGGGCCGAAGGCATAGCCGGTGTTGCCGGCGCGGGCCGAGGCGTGCATGGCGTCGAGGATCGCCGGATCGGTGCGGATGTCGTGCTCGCCGATGGTCAGGGTCAGCACGCGCTCGCCGCGGGCCTGCATCTCGCGGGTGCGGTAGTAGATTTCCCAACCATCCGAGCCGCCGCCGGTGATATGGCCGATCCTGTTGGCGATGCGCATGCGGGGCCTCCTGAGCTTGCCGGCGGAACTGGCCCGAAACCGGGGGCGAGCGCAAGGGGGCGGGCGGAACGGCGTGCCGGCTGGGTTCAGGGCGCCTCTGCCAGCAGATAACGCGGGCCGGCCCCCTGGGCGGCGGCGCGGTCCTCGGCGTTGTAGAGCGCGCAGCGGTCGAGCGAGAGGCAGCCGCAGCCGATGCAGCCGTCGAGCTTGTCGCGCAGCGCGCTGAGCGTGGCGATGCGGGCGTCGATGTCGGCGCGGAAGCTGCGCGAAAGCCGGCTCCAATCGGCCCGCGAGGGTGGCCGTCCCTCGGGCAAGTCGGCCAGTGCTGCGCGGATGCGTTGCAGCGGGAAGCCGAGCGACTGGGCGATCAGCACGAAGGAAAGCTTGCGGATGTCCGACCGGTCGTAGCGGCGGTGGCCGCCGGAATTGCGCATCGGGGCGATCAGGCCGAGGGATTCGTAATAGCGGATGGCAGAGACGGCGAGGCCGGTGCGCTGAGCGATCTCGCCGATGGCGAGGCCGCCGGAACGGGCGGGCATGCGAATCTCCTTGATCTCAAGTTAGGTTGAGAAATTAGACCGGGAATCGGCAGAGGCAATCTGAAAGGACAGGGAATGCGTGCGATGCTGGAACATGTGAACGTGACGGTGCCGCGGCCGGAGGCGACGGCGGAGATGCTCGGCCGGCTGTTCGGCTGGCGGCTGCGCTGGCAGGGCGCGGCGATCCACGGCGGGCGGACGGTGCATGTCGGCACCGAGGATCAGTATGTCGCGCTCTACAGCGGACCGGGGGCCGAGGCGCCCCGGCCGCCGGCGCAGGACAGCTACCGCCAGGTCGGCGGGCTGAACCACATCGCGGTGGTGGTCGAGGACCTCGGCGCGATCGAGGCTAAGGTGAAGGCCGAGGGGCTCAAGCCCGAGAAACATGCCGATTACGAGCCCGGCCGGCGGTTCTATTTCCGCGACCGCGACGGCATCGAATACGAGGTGGTCAGCTACGCCTGACGCCTTGGCGCTTGCCAGAGGGCGGGCTTGGTGCTAGCCCTCTGGCCCATGAAGACGAACGGCATCATCTGCATTTGCTGCATTATCGGCTGACGTAAGTCAGGCGGGCCGTTCACTCTGTTTCAAAGCCAGATCGAACGCTTGGACCCGCCGGTGGCGAGGCGAGGGTTTGGAATGGTCGAGATCAGGCTTTACAACACCAAGACGCGGACGAAGGAGGTCTTCGCCCCGCTCGATCCCGAAAACGTGCGGATGTATGTCTGCGGGCCGACGGTCTACGACCGGGCGCATCTGGGCAATGCGCGGCCCGTGGTGGTGTTCGACACGCTGTTCCGGCTCCTGCGCCACGTCTATGGCGCCGACCACGTCACCTATGTCCGCAATTTCACCGACGTCGACGACAAGATCAACGCGCGGGCGGCGGAGATGGCGGCCAAGGGCGACGCCCGGCCGCTGGAGACGATCATCCGCGAACTGACCGACGGGACCATCGGCTGGTATCATCAGGATATGGATGCGCTCGGCGCGCTGCGGCCGACGCTGGAGCCGCGGGCGACCGAGTGGATTGGCGCGATGATCGGCATGATCGAGGGTCTGATCAAGTCGGGCCATGCCTATGCCAAGGACGGCCATGTGCTGTTCCGGGTGCGGAGCTATCGCGGCTATGGGGCGCTTTCGGGCCGGTCGGTCGACGACATGATCGCCGGCGCCCGGGTCGAGGTGGCGCCGTTCAAGGAAGACCCGATGGATTTCGTGCTGTGGAAGCCGTCGAGCGACGAGCTGCCGGGCTGGGATAGCCCCTGGGGCCGGGGCCGGCCGGGCTGGCACATCGAATGCTCGGCGATGAGCCACGAATTGCTGGGCGAGAGCTTCGACATCCACGGCGGCGGCATCGACCTGCAGTTCCCGCACCACGAGAACGAGATCGCCCAGTCGATGTGCGCCCATCCGCATGGCGATTTCGCCCGGGTCTGGATGCACAACGAGATGCTGCAGGTCGAGGGCAAGAAGATGTCCAAGAGCCTGGGGAACTTCTTCACGGTGCGGGATCTCTTGGATCAGGGCGTGCCGGGGGAAGTGATCCGGTTCGTGATGCTGTCGACGCATTACTCGAAGCCGATGGATTGGACGGTGGAGAAAGCGGCGCAGGCGAAGGCGACGCTGGCGAAATGGTATCGTGCGACCAATGGGCTAGTCGGCCAAGCTGAAGTGCCGCTTGAAGTGGTGAGTGCGTTGAGCGACGACCTGAACGGTCATATGGCGCTGCTGCATCTGCACGATCTGTTCACGCGTGACATGTTGCAGGAGCTTCGGGCGGCGCTGGCCTTTGTCGGCTTCGGCTTTGCAGAGGAGAAGGATTGGTGGCAATCGGCGCCAGTTGTTGCCGGATACTCAGCGGCTGCCGGGGTCATCTCTGACGTTTCCATCTTGCTGGATGTGTTGGTTCGCCGAATTCAGGACCATCGAGACCGACGCGACTACGCTTCCGCGGATGCGTTGCGAGAGGCTCTCAAGGGCGCTGGCGTCGAGGTTCGCATCACCAAGCAGGGGCCGGAGACAACAATTCTAGAAAACTATGACCCGGCCAAGCTGGAGGCACTGAAATGAGTCCGGCCCTCACCGAGGCATGGGCGGCGGCCGCCCGAGGGGGGCGCGAAAGCGCCCGCCTGGGGGGCGGGCGGGCTGGATGCGGCGGGCGCGCGCGATGAAAGAGCGGCTCTATCTCTACGACACCACGCTGCGCGACGGGCAGCAGACCCAGGGCGTGCAGTTCGCGGTGGCCGAGAAGGTGCAGATCGCCCGCGCCCTCGACGGGCTCGGGGTGGATTACATCGAGGGCGGCTGGCCCGGCGCCAACCCGACCGACAGCGAGTTCTTCGCTTCTGCGCCGCAGACGCGGGCCACCTTCACCGCCTTTGGGATGACCAAGCGCGCCGGCCGTTCGGCGGCGAATGACGAGGTTCTGGCCGAGGTGCTGAATGCCGGCACCCGGGCGGTCTGCCTGGTCGGCAAGACCCATGTGTTCCATGTCGCCACCGCGCTTGGCATCACACCCGAGGAGAATGTCGAGAACATCCGCGCCTCGGTCGCCCATGTGGTGGCTCAAGGGCGCGAGGCGCTGTTTGACGCCGAGCATTTCTTCGACGGCTGGAAGGCGGATCGCAGCCATGCGCTGGCCTGCCTGCGGGCGGCGGCGGAGGCGGGCGCGCGCTGGATCGTGCTCTGCGACACCAACGGCGGCACGCTGCCGGCGGAGGTCGGCCGGATCGTGGCCGAGGTGATCGCGGCCGGGCTGCCGGGCGAGCGGCTCGGCATCCATTGCCACAACGACAGCGAGGCGGCGGTGGCCGGTTCGCTGGCCGCGGTGGATGCGGGTGTGCGGCAGATCCAGGGCACGTTGAACGGGTTGGGCGAGCGCTGCGGCAATGCCAACCTCGTCAGCCTGATCCCGACGCTTCTGCTGAAGGAGCCCTATGCGAGCCGGTTCGAGACCGGCGTGACGCCGGAGGCGCTGGCCGGGCTGACGCGGGTGAGCCGGATGCTGGACGACATCCTGAACCGGGTGCCGCAGCGCGCCGCGGCTTATGTCGGCGCCTCGGCCTTCGCGCATAAGGCGGGGCTGCATGCGAGCGCCATCCTGAAGGATCCGGCGACCTACGAGCATGTCGACCCCGCCCTGATCGGCAACGAGCGCATCATCCCGATGAGCAATCAGGCCGGGCAATCGAACCTGCGCGCCCGGCTCGTGGCGGCGGGAATCGCGGTGGCGGCGGGCGATCCGCGCTTGGCCGAGATCCTGCGCGAGGTGAAGGCGCGCGAGGATCAGGGCTATGCCTATGACGGCGCCCAGGCCTCGTTCGAGCTGGTGGCGCGGCGGGCGCTGGGGCTGCTGCCGGCCTTCTTCGAGGTGAAACGCTACCGGGTGACGGTGGAGCGGCGGAAGAACAAATACGATCGCATGGTCAGCCTGTCGGAAGCCGTGGTGGTGGTGAAGATCGGCGACGAAAAGATGCTGTCGGTTTCCGAGAGCATGGACGAGACCGGCAGCGACCGCGGCCCGGTGAACGCGCTGTGGAAGGCGCTGGCCAAGGATCTCGGGCCTTATCAGGGCTGCATCGACGACATGAAGCTGGTGGATTTCAAGGTGCGGATCACCCAGGGCGGCACCGATGCGGTGACCCGCGTCATCATCGACAGCGCTGATGGAGCGGGGCGGCGATGGTCGACGGTGGGGGTTTCGCCCAATATCGTCGATGCCTCCTTCGAGGCGCTGCTCGACGCCGTGACCTGGAAGCTGATCCGCGACGGCGTGGTCCCGGCGTGACCCCGCACGAGGCCTTCTTTGCGCTCTACGAGGGGCTCGACCGGCAGGGGCCGGGCAGCCGCGCCAGCCTCGACTGGGCGCTGGGTCTGGCGGGGGTCGTGCCGTCGGCCCGGCTGCTCGACGCCGGCTGCGGTCCGGGAGCGGATGTGGCGGG
>JAKAJW010000243.1 GCA_021813645.1 Pseudomonadota bacterium
CCTGAAGGAACAGATCATCTTCCCGGAGATCGACTTCGACAAGGTCGATGAGATCCTCGGCATGGACATCATCATCTGCACGACGGCGAAGACCGACGCGGAAGCGAAGGCGCTGTTGAAGCACTTCAACATGCCGTTCAACAGCTGATCGCGGGAGAGAACATATGGCTAAGAAATCCATGGTCGAACGCGAGCTGAAGCGCCAGAAGCTGGTGCAGCGCTACGCGGCCAAGCGCGCCGCCCTGAAGGCGGTCGCCAACAACCAAGAGCTTTCGGTGGAAGAGCGGTTCAAGGCGAATCTCAAACTCGCCCAGATGCCGCGCAATTCCTCGGCGACCCGGCTGCACAATCGCTGCCAGCTGACCGGCCGGCCGCACGCCTATTACCGCAAGCTGCAACTGTCGCGGATCATGCTGCGCGACCTGGCCTCATTCGGCCAGATCCCCGGCATGGTGAAGTCGAGCTGGTAAGGAGATCGCGATGTATATCAACGATCCGATCGGCGACATGCTGGCCCGTATCCGCAACGCTTCGCTGCGCGGCAAATCCACTGTCGCCACGCCGGCGTCCAAGCTGCGCGCCTGGGTGCTCGACGTGCTGACCGACGAGGGCTACATCCGTGGCTACGAGAAGAAGGACACGGCGAACGGCCAGGGCGAACTGGTGATCTCGCTGAAGTACTTCGAGGGTGAGCCGGTGATCCGTGAGCTGAAGCGCGTCTCGACGCCCGGCCGTCGCGTCTACATGGGCGTGAAGGACATCCCGAGCGTCCGCAACGGGCTTGGCCTGTCGATCATCTCGACGCCGAAGGGCGTCATGTCCGATGCCGCAGCGCGCTCCGCCAATGTCGGCGGCGAAGTGCTCTGCACGGTGTTCTAAGGAGGGTGGAATGTCTCGTATTGGGAAGAAACCGGTCGAGCTTCCGAAGGGGGTGACCGCCTCCCTCTCCGGCCAGACCGTGGAAGTAAAGGGGCCGAAGGGCACCCGCAGCTTCACCGCGACCGACGACGTGACCATCGTCATCGATGGCGCGCAGGTGACGGTGAGCCCGCGCGGCACCTCCAAGCGCGCTCGCGCGCAGTGGGGGATGAGCCGCACGATGGTGGCGAACCTGGTGAAGGGCGTCACCACCGGCTTCAAGAAAGAGCTCGAGATCAACGGCGTGGGTTACCGCGCCCAGATGCAGGGCAACACGCTGAAGCTGGCGCTCGGTTACAGCCACGAAGTGAACTTTGAGGCGCCGAAGGGGGTGACGATCACCACCCCGAAGCAGACCGAGATCGTGGTGGAAGGCATCGACGAACAGGTGGTCGGCCAGGTCGCCGCCAACATCCGCGAATGGCGTGGTCCCGAGCCCTACAAGGGCAAGGGGATCAAATACAAGGATGAGTTCATCTTCCGCAAGGAAGGCAAGAAGAAGTAAGGGGCGCGAAAATGGCGAACACGAAGAGAGATCTGTTCCTCAAGCGCCGCCTGCGCGTGCGGAACAAAATCAAGGCGATGTCCAACGGCCGGCTGCGGCTGTCGGTGCACCGCTCGTCGAAGAACATCAGCGTGCAGCTGATCGACGACGTGAAGGGCGTGACCGTGGCCGCGGCCTCCTCGCTGGAGAAGGACCTGGGCGTGGTCGGCAAGAACAACGTCGAAGCGGCGGCCAAGGTCGGCGCGGCGATTGCCGAACGGGCCAAGAAGGCCGGGGTGGAAGAGTGCTTCTTCGACCGTGGCGGCTTCCTGTTCCACGGCAAGATCAAGGCCCTGGCCGAGGCCGCTCGCGAAGGCGGGCTGAAGTTCTGAAAGGGTGGGTGGCGCCTGGCGTCACCCCGATGATCCGGGAGTCCGGCCCCTGTGGTCCGGCTCACCAGGATCGGCGTTAACGGCGCAAGGCTGCGCCAACATGCAAGGGATGCCTTATGGCTGAACGTGAAAATCGCCGGGAAGGCCGCGATCGTCGGGAAGACCGTCGCGACCGCGAGGAAACCCCGGAATTCGCCGATCGTCTCGTGGCGATCAACCGGGTGTCGAAGACGGTGAAGGGCGGCAAGCGTTTCGGCTTCGCGGCGCTCGTCGTCGTGGGCGACCAGCGCGGCCGCGTCGGCTTCGGCAAGGGCAAGGCCAAGGAAGTGCCGGAAGCGATCCGCAAGGCGACCGAACAGGCCAAGCGGAGCCTCGTGCGCGTGCCGCTGCGCGAGGGCCGGACGCTGCATCACGATATCGAGGGCCGTCACGGTGCCGGCCGCGTGGTGATGCGGGCCGCCGTTCCGGGGACCGGGATCATCGCCGGTGGCCCGATGCGCGCCGTGTTCGAGATGCTGGGGCTGCAGGATGTGGTGGCCAAGTCGCTCGGCACGCAGAACCCCTACAACATGATCCGCGCCACGATCGATGGCCTTAAGAAGGAAGCCAGCCCCCGGATGGTCGCGCAGCGTCGCGGCAAGAAGGTGGCCGACATTCTGAAGAAGGCCGAGACCGAAGTCGCGGCGGAAGCGTAAGGAGAGCGTCATGGCCAAGACCATCGTCGTGAAGCAGGTGGCCTCCGCCGCCCGCCGCCCCGCGGTGCAGACCGCCACGCTGAAGGGCCTGGGGCTGAACAAGCTGAACCGGACCCGTGAGCTGGAAGACACGCCGTCGGTGCGCGGCATGGTGAATTCCATCCCGCATCTGGTGAAGATCGTCGAAGAGCGGGGCTGATCGTCCGCCCCGTTCCGGCCGGCCCCGCGGGGCCGCGCCGATCGGCAGAAACCGCGCGCCCCGGCCCAACGGCCGGGGTGTTTGCATTCTGGGGGCCGGCTATTCTGGGGCCCGGGCGTATTTCTCCACGAAGGCCTCCGCCGGCAGCTGGCGGAAATCCTCCAGCCGGGCGCGCAGCAGGTCGTGCGGCCAGTCCCACCAGGCGAGCGCCAGGAGCCGCTCGGCCAGCGCCGGGGCGAAGCGCGGCCGGATCGGCTGGGCCGGTACCCCGCCGACGATCTGATAGGGCGCCACGTCCTTCGTCACCACTGCCATCGCGGCCACCACCGCGCCATGGCCGATCCGCACCTCGGGCCGGATCACCGCGCCATGGCCGATCCAGCAGTCATGGCCGATCTCGGCACGGCGGGCGCGGCGGCGGGCGAAGAAGTCGGCATCGGGCGCGGCATCGTCCCAGTAATCGGCGGAGCGGTAGAGGAAATGATGCAGGCTGGCGTTCGCCATCGGATGGTCGGTCGGGCCGATGCGGACGAAGGCGGCGATATTGGCGAATTTGCCGATCGTCGCATTGGCGATGTCGGCGTAGCGGTCGCAATAACTGTAGTCGCCGAACTGGCTGTGGGCGATCCGGCTGCCGCGGCCGATCTCGACATAACGGCCGAAGCGGCTGGCCTCGATCTCGCACTCGGGGTGGATCAGGGGTGCCTCGCCCAGTTTCGCCATGCGCTGCCCCTCTGCCTGCGACCCTTCGGCCACTTGTCTAACCCGCCCAGATCACGGCCCGGCGACAGTCCTGAGCCGGGCCGCGGGTGCGGCCGGTCAGCGTCGGCCGCGCGGGCGGTGGATATGGGCGCTTTGCACCAGGCCGAAGGCGCCCATCAGCACCAGCATGGCCGAACCGCCATAGGACACCAGCGGCAGCGGCACGCCCACCACCGGGGCGAGCCCCATCACCATCGACATGTTGACCGCGAAGTAGAAGAAGAAGGTGGCCGCCACCCCCACCGTCAGCAGCGAGGCGAAGCGGTCCTTGTTGTTCATCGCCGAATGCAGGCAGAACAGGATGATGAGCGCATAGAGCACCAGCAGCGTGGTGGTGCCGAGAAAGCCGAATTCCTCGCCGAGCGTGGTGAAGATGAAGTCTGTGTGCTTCTCGGGCAGGAAGTTGAGCCGCGACTGGGTGCCCTGCAGGAAGCCCCGCCCGGCCCAGCCGCCGGAGCCGAGCGCGATCTTCGCCTGGCTGATGTGATATCCGGCGCCGAGCGGGTCCATGCCGGGGTCGAGGAAGATGTCGATCCGCTTGAACTGATAGTCCTTCAGCAGCTGCCAGGAGGTGCCGCGCGACATCATCACCGCCGCCACCAGCCCGACGCCGAGCGTTCCGACAGCGGCGAAATACCACCAACTGACCCCGGCCACGAACATCACCACGGCGCCGCCCATCAGCAGCAGCAGCGCGGTGCCGAGGTCGGGCTGCTTCAGCACCAGCGCGGTCGGAATCAGGATCAGCAGCACCGGGATCAACACCCAGAACGGCCGCGAGACCCGCTTGACGTCGAGCCAGTCGTAATAGGAGGCCAGCAGCATCACCAGGGTGATCTTGGCCAGTTCCGAGGGCTGCAGGCGCATGAAGCCGAGGTTGATCCAGCGCTGCGCCCCCATCCCGACCGAGCCGGCGACATCGACCAGCACCAGAAGCATGAGCGAGATCAGATAGGCGACGCCCGAGATATTGCGCCAATACCAGATCGGCACGAAGCCAAAGGCGAACATGACCAGAAGCCCGGCGGCGAAGCGGAACATCTGCGGCTCGGCCCAGGGCCGCAGCGAGCCGCCGGCCACCGAATAGAGCATCAGGAACCCCGCCGAGGCCACCGCCGTCAGCAGCACCACCAGCGCCCAGTTCAGATAGAGCGCCTTGGCCAGGCCGGTGGGCACCGTCTTGAGATTGTATTCGAGATAGCTCATGCCCGCGTCTTCACCGTGTTCTCGGCACTGAAATCGTGCAGCTGCAGGTTCTTCTGCAAGGTCTCGACCGTCGAGCGCACGCCGGCCGGATAGGCCGACAGCGGCGGCATGCCGCCGGTCAGCGCAAAGAGCATGATGTCACGCGCCATCGGCGCGGCCTGGTGATCGGCCCCGCCGTGCTCGACGACGGTGGCCACGGCGACGCGCGGCGCGTCGAACGGCGCGTAGCAGACGAAAAGCGCATGGTCGCGCTCTTTCCAGGGCAGGTTCAGATAGGCCCCCGAGGCGCGTTCGGCGGCGGTGATGTTGTGCACCTGGCTGGTGCCGGTCTTGCCGGCCATCACCATCGTCGGGTCTTCGATGCGCGCACCATGCGCGGTGCCGCGGATGCTGTTGACCACCTTCCAGACGCCCTGGCGCACCGCGTTCAGATGCGCGCCCTGCATCGGCAGCGGATCGGGTGGCACGATCGGCACGTCGACCCCGTTCACCGATTTGATGAGCCGCGGCATCACCGCCTGGCCGGTGGCCAGCCGCGCCGTCATCAGCGCCAGCTGCAGCGGCGTCGCCAACACATAACCCTGGCCGATGGCCGAGTTGATGGTGTCGCCGATCAGCCATTCCTTCTTGCGGTTCTTCAGCTTCCAGGCCTTGGTCGGCGCCAGGCCCTCGGCCAGGCCGGTCATCGGCAGGTCGGGCCGCACGCCGACCCCCATGGTGCGGGCCGCCTCCGAGATCGTCTCGATGCCGCACCGCTGGGCGACGGTGTAGAAGAACACGTCGCAGCTCTGTTCCAGCGCGCCCTCGAGGTCGAGCACCCCGTGGCCCGAGCTTTTCCAGCAGTGGAACTTGCGGCCGCCGACCTCGATATAGCCGGGGCAACGGATCTTGTCGGTCGGCTTCAGCGTGCCGGATTTCAGCCCGGCCAGCGCGGTGACGATCTTGTAGGTGGAGCCGGGCGGATACATGCCCTGCACCGCCTTGTTCACCAGCGGGCGGTGGTCGTTGGTGTTGTAGGCCTCGTAATCGGCCGTCGAGATGCCGCGGACGAACTTGTTCGGGTCGAAGGACGGGGCCGAGACGCTGGCCAGGATGTCACCGCTCTGCACGTCGATGGCCACCGCGGCGGCGCTTTCGTTCTGCAGCCGGGCCAGGGCGAAATCCTGTAGCTTGGCGTCGATCGTCAGCTGGAAGTTCTCGCCCGGCTGGCCGTCCTTGTGGTCGAGCTCGCGCATCACCCGGCCGACCGAATTCACCTCGATCCGCTTCAGGCCGGCGGTGCCGCGCAGCTTGTCTTCCTCGATCGCCTCGAAGCCGACCTTGCCGATCTGGAACTTGGGGATCTGCAGCAGCGGGTCGGGATCGGTCAGATGGGCCAGGTCGCTTTCGCTGACCGGTCCCACATAGCCCACGACATGGGCGAAATCCTCCACCAGCGGATAGTAGCGCGACAGCCCGACTTCGGGCGAGATGCCGGGCAGGGCGGGGCCATTCACCGCCACGCGGCTCAGCTCGTCCCAGCTCAGCCGGTCGGAGACGGTGATCGGCACGAAGGGACTGTGCCGCTTCAGGTCGCGCTCGGTGCGGTCGATCTCTTCCTGGCTGAGCGGAATGAGCTGGGCGAGCTTCTGCAGCACCGCAGGCACGTCGCCGGCATCCTCGCGCACGATCACCGCCGAGAAGTTCTGCTCGTTGCCGGCCAGCAGGATGCCGTTGCGGTCGAAGATCAGCCCGCGCGCCGGCGGGATCAGCCGGATGTTGATCCGGTTCTGGTCCGACAGCAGGCGGTATTGCTGCGCGTCGACGATCTGCATCTGCCGCATCCGCAGCGTCAGCCCGGCAACCAGCGCGGTCTGGCCGACACCCAGCAGCAGCGCGCGCCGGCTGATGCCGCGGGCGCTTTCCTCGGTCTCGCGCGGCGGGCGTCTCATAGCCGCCTCCCGAAGGCGTCGACCTCGCCGGTCGCCGCCTTGCGCAGCCCGAAGGTCAGCCGCGACAGCGCCACCACGACCGGATAGCAGAGGATCGAGCCGAGCAACTGCAGCGCCACCAGCGACA
>JAKAJW010000418.1 GCA_021813645.1 Pseudomonadota bacterium
CGCGCTACATCGAGCGCGAGGCGGAGCGGCTCTCGGCCGAGGGCGTGCGGGTCCGCTTCATCGGCGAGCGCGGTCGGCTCGAGCCGAAGCTGCAACAACTGATGGCCGGAATCGAGGCCCGCACCCTGGCCAATACCCGGCTGCATCTGACCGTGGCGATCAACTACGGCGGCCGCGACGAGCTCGCCCGCGCCGCGCACGCGCTGGCCGAGCGGGTCGCCGCCGGGACGCTGAAGCCGGCTGAAATCGATGCCGACACGGTCGCGCACGCCCTCGACACCGCCGATCTGCCGGATCCCGATCTGGTGATCCGCACCTCGGGCGAGACCCGGATCTCGAATTTCCTGCTGTGGCAGTCGGCCTATTCGGAATACGAGTTCACGCCGACGCTCTGGCCCGATTTCACCCCCGATGAGCTGGGCCAGATCCTCGACCGCGTCGCCGTGCGCGAACGCCGGTTCGGAGCCGTCTCGGCATGAGCCAGCCCGGCAAATGGGGCGACCTGAGGCAACGGCTGATCTCGGGCTTCCTGCTGGCGCTGGTCGGCGTCGTTGCGGTGCGGCTGGGCGGGATCTGGTTCCACACGCTCGCCGTGGTGGCCACCGGCCTGATGATCTGGGAACTGGCGGCGATGCTAGGGGCGGGGCAGGGCGCACTGCTCGCCGGCCTGATCGGCGGCGGTGCCATCGCGATCGCCCCGGCGCAGTCGCCCGCCCTGGAATTCGGCGTGCTGCTGCTCGGCGCGCTGCTTGCCGGCGCCCTGGTCCGGCGCGACCGCTGGATCGCCTGGGCCTATGGCCTGGCGGTGCTGCTCGCCGCCGATGGGCTGACAGATTTCCGGCGCGACTATGGCGGCACCTGGCTGTTCTGGCTGATCCTGGTGGTGATCGCCACCGACGTCTGCGGCTATTTCGCCGGCCGGCTGATCGGCGGGCCGAAATTCTGGCCGCGGGTCAGCCCGAAGAAAACCTGGTCGGGCACTGTCGCGGGCTGGATCGGCGCCTCCTTGGTCGGGCTGCTGTTCATTTCCTTCACCACCGCCGGGCGCGATCTGGTCTGGATCAGCGCGCTGGTCGCCTTCGCCTCGCAGCTCGGCGACATCACCGAGAGCGCGATCAAGCGCCGGGTCGGCGTAAAGGACGCCTCGAACTTGATCCCCGGTCACGGCGGCCTGCTCGACCGGTTCGACGGGCTGCTCGGCGCCGCGCTGATGATGCTGGTGGTGGCGCTTCTCGTGCATGTGCCGGTGGTGAGGATCTGAACCATGCGGCGGGTTGCGATCTTCGGCGCCACCGGGTCTATCGGGCGCAATACGGTGGACTTGCTCCAGCGCCAGGGCGGCCGCGAGGCCTATCACGTCACCGCCTTGACCGGGGGGCGCAACATCGCGCTGCTGGCGGAACAGGCCCGCGCGCTCGGCGCGGACCTGGCGGTGACCGCCGATCCGGCCAACTACGGCGCGCTGAAAGAGGCGCTGGCGGGCACATCGGTCGAGGTGGCGGCGGGGCCCGAGGCGCTGGTCGAGGCAGCCGAGCGGCCGTGCGATTGGGCGATGTCCGCGATCGTCGGCGCGGCGGGCCTGCTGCCCGGCTTCCGCACCCTGGCCCAGGGCGGCACGCTGGCGCTGGCCAACAAGGAAAGCCTGGTGACGGCGGGGCCGTTGCTGCTGGCCGAGGCGGCGCGGCATGGCGCCACCATCCTGCCGGTCGACAGCGAGCATTCGGCGGTGTTCCAGGCGCTCTGCGGCGAGGATTGGGCGGCGGTCGAGCGGGTCATCATCACCGCCTCCGGCGGACCGTTCCGCGGCTGGAACCGCGCCCAGCTGGCGCTGGCCACGCCCGAACAGGCGGTGGCGCATCCCAATTGGTCGATGGGCCAGCGGATCTCGGTCGATTCCGCGTCGCTTTTCAACAAGGCGCTGGAACTCATTGAAACTCGCGAGTTTTTCGGCATCGAGCCGGAAAGGATCGAGGTTCTGGTGCATCCCCAGTCGATCGTCCACGCGCTGGTCGGCTTTGCCGATGGCGGGCTGCTGGCCCATCTCGGCCCGGCCGACATGCGCCATGCGATCGGCTATGCGCTCAACTGGCCGGAACGCAAGCCGACCCCGGTCGCCCGGCTCGACCTGGCCCGGATCGGCGCGCTGACCTTCGAGGCGCCCGACGAGGCCAGCTTCCCGGCGCTGCGCCTGGCTCGCGATGTTATGAGAGAGCGGGGGCTTGCCGGCGCCGCCTTCAATGCGGCAAAGGAAGTGGCATTGGATCATTTTCTGGCCCGCGGCATCGGATTTCTCGATATGGCGGCCGTGGTGGAAGAGACCCTTGCCCGGCTCGCCCGCGAATGCCATCTGGGAACGGCGACCCTGAGCCTCGAGGCGGTGCTGGACATGGATGCGCTGGCCCGTCTGCGGGCGGGCGAGGTGGTCGCGGAACGGCAACGGCGGGGATGAACGGGTGGACCTAATCAATCAAGCGCTCTCTTTCGGCGGGCTGGTCCACACCGTCGTGGCCTTTGTGGTCGCGCTGTCGATCATCGTCTTCGTGCATGAGTTCGGCCATTACATCGTCGGCCGCTGGTCCGGGATCCATGCCGAGGTCTTCTCGCTCGGCTTCGGCCCCGTGCTGCTCGCGCGCACCGACCGCCACGGCACCCGCTGGCAGATCTCGGCGTTGCCCTTCGGTGGTTACGTCCGCTTCCTCGGCGACAGCGATGCTGCCTCGGGCCGCGACGACACCGCGCTGGCGACGCTCTCGCAGGACGAGATGCGCCACACCATGCATGGCGCGCCGCTCTGGGCGCGGGCGGCCACCGTGCTGGCCGGGCCGGCCTTCAACCTGATCTTCTCCATCCTGCTGCTGATGGTGCTGAACCTGGTCACCGGCGTGCCGACCGACCCGCCCACCATCGGCAGCCTCAAGACCATGCCTGGCTCGACCGCCGCCCTGCAGCCGGGCGACCGGATCCTGGCGGTGAACGGCACGCCGACGCCGGACGCCAAGGCTTTCGGCACCGTCACCACCGCGCTGAAAACGACCGGCCCGGTGCAATATTCGATCGAGCGCGGCGGTCAGAAGCTGACCGTCGACGGGCCGAACCCGATGCCGGCGCGGGCCGATGCGGTGGCGCCGGACTCGGCCGCCTATGCGGCGGGGATCGTTCCGGGCGACGTGGTGACCGCGGTCGACGGCAAGCCGATCGATGCCTTCGAGCAACTGCGCCAGGCGGTGGCCGATTCGGGTGGCGCGCCGCTCAAGCTTACCCTCTGGCGCAAGGGCCAGATCTCGCAGGTGACGCTGAGCCCGCGGCGCAGCGACCTGCCGACCACCGGCGGCGCCTTCGAGACGCGCTGGCTGATCGGCATCTCCGGCGGCCTGTTCTTCGACCCGAAGACCCGCACGCCGGGCCCGCTCGAGGCGCTGACCGGCGCCGTCGACCAGACCCGCTACATCGTGCTGACCAGCCTCTCCGGCCTCTATCACATGCTCACCGGGGCGATTTCCTCCTGCAACCTGCACGGGCCAATCGGCATCGCCGACGCTTCCGGCGTGGCGGCCAGCCAGGGCGCGATGAGCTTCTTCAGCTTCATCGCCATGCTCTCGACCGCGGTCGGGCTGCTGAACCTGTTCCCGGTGCCGGTGCTCGATGGCGGTCATCTGGTGTTCCACGCCTGGGAGGCGCTCACCGGCCGGCCGCCGTCCGAGCGGGCCCTGAAGCTGCTCATGGGCGGCGGGCTTTTCCTCATCCTGTCGCTGATGGCCTTCGCCCTGTCCAACGACGTGTTCTGCCCCTGATCCGCGGCGGCGCCCGACCGGCCCCGGGCGCGGAGCGGTCGCGCCCAATTGCTGCCATATTGGCGCGGTAAACGTTGCTCCGCGGAGTTCTAGACGGAGTACGGCCATGGAATCGGTCATGCAGGGCTATCGCGGGATCTCGCTCCTCGTCATCCTGAACTGGGACCGTCTGTTCGCCGTGGGCACCGTCGCCGCCGGCCTCTTGGCGGGCGCTTTCCTGGGCCAAGTCCTGGTCGGGTTGCATTGACGTCATCTGCCGGCGCAATGGCGGCCGATCGCACTGCCCGATGCGCGCGCCCTTTTGACAACCCCCCCCAATCCCGGTAGTCAGATCGGAACCGGTTTCCAGAACGAACGGTGGGGGCAGATGCAGGACGAAAGCGGCGCCAAATCGGCGGCAACCCAGGGCCGGAAGCGGGGCACGAACGTCCTCAACGTCCTGTCTCCCCTGGCACTTTCGATGCTGCTCCTGGCCCAGGCGCCAGCCGCGTTGGCGGCCGATTACAGCTTCAGCCAGATTCAGGTGAAGGGCCTTCAGCGCATCGACAAGCAGTCGGTTCTGACCTTCGCCGCGATTCCCCGCGGGAAACAGATCAGCGACGCGGAGCTGAACGCCGCCTATCAGCGCATCTCGAACTCCGGCCTGTTCCAAAGCGTGACGCTGACGCCGCAGGGTTCGACCCTGGTGATCGCGGTGAAGGAATATCCGACCATCAGCGTGATCAATTTCGAGGGCAACAAGCGGATCAAGAGCGACGCGCTCGCCAAGATCATCAAATCGCAGTCGCGCCGGGTCTATTCGCCGGCCCAGGCCGAGGCGGATGCCGCCACCATCACCGAAGCCTATCGGACCCAGAAGCGCTTTGCCGCCACGGTGACGCCGCAGATCATCCCGCGGTCGGAAAACCGGGTCGACCTGGTGTTCAAGATCGACGAGGGCAAGCCGGTCGAGATCGAGCGGCTGACCATCATCGGCAACCACGCCTTCTCGACCTACCGGCTGCGCCAGGTGCTGGCCTCGAAACAGGCGGGCCTGCTGCGCGGGCTGTTCCGCAACAACACCTACGACCAGGCGCGCGTCGCCGAAGATGTGAAGAAGCTGACCGACTTCTACCAGTCGCGCGGCTATATCGACTTCCGCGTTCTCGACGCCAACGCCCAGCTCGACCGTCAGCACAGCGGTTTCTACCTGACCTTCATGGTGCAGGAGGGGCTGAAGTATCGTTTCGCCAAGACCTATGCGACGACCGACCTGCAGGGCATCGACCTGAAGGCCTTCGACAGCCGGATCAACATCGGCGCCGGCGCGACCTACGATCCGGCGGTGATCGAAGATGCGGCGACGCGGATGGAGGATCTGGCCGTCGCCCAAGGGCTGAACTTCATCCGGGTGACGCCGAAGCTCATCCGCAACGACCGCGACCAGACGGTGAATGTCGATTTCGTCATTGATCGCGGCCCCAAGGTCTTCATCGAGCGGATCGACATCACCGGCAACGCGACGACGCTCGACCGGGTGATCCGGCACCAGTTCCACGTGAACGAAGGCGACCCGTTCAACCCGCGCGAGATCAAGGCGGCCGAGGCGCGGATCAAGGCGCTCGGCTTCTTCAAGGACGTTCAGGTCACCGAAAAGCCCGGCGACGGGCCGGATCAGGTGATCGTCGATGTCCATGTCACCGAACAGCCGACCGGCTCGCTGAGCCTCGGCGGCACCTACGGCGTCTCCGCCGGTTTCGGCGTGGCGATCAATTTCGACGAGCAGAACTTCCTCGGCCGCGGCCAACACGTCGGGGTGAGCGTCAACACCACCAGCAACCAGCGCAATGCCAGCCTGAGTTTCGAAGAGCCCGCGCTCTATGGCCGCGACCTGGCGCTTCGGTTCAACGGCCAATACCTGACCACCAGCCACAGCTACGCCAATTACGACACCCATCAGGCCAGCCTGACACCGGCGCTGGAGTTCCCGATCAGCCCGCGGGGCCGGTTGGAATTGCGCTATACGCTTGGCCGCAAGTCGCTGCGCAACCTCGACACGGACGCCTCCGCCATCCTGCAGGCCGAGCGGAAGAGCACCACCGAAAGCGCGATCGGCTATTCCTACAGCTTCGACTCGACGCGCAACGCGATCAATCCGAAGACCAGCCTGACCTTCCGGCTGGGGCAGGATTTCTCGGTGCTCGGCGGCAACGGCAAATACATCGCCAGCACCGCCTTGATCGGCGCCCAGACCAAGGTGGCGCACGAGGCGGTGACGCTGCGGGCCCAACTCGAAGGCGGCGTGCTGTCGATGCTGCACAACCAAGACAGCTCCGTGCTGGACCGCTACTTCCTGAACGGCAAGATCATCGGCTTCCAGCCGAACGGGCTCGGCCCGCGCGACACCGGGGCAGGGGGCAACGATGCGCTCGGCGGCAACTACTTCGCGGTGCTTCGGCTCGACGCCGAATTCCCGCTCGGCCTGCCGGAGGACTACGGCCTGCATGGCGGCATGTTCCTCAACGCCGGCTCGGTCTGGGGGCTGAAGAACACCGCGGGCTCCGCCGGCCCGGTGGACGACCGGTTCCACCTGCGCTCCACCATCGGCTTCTCGCTGTTCTGGGACACGCCGATCGGTCCGCTGCGCTTCGACTTCTCGAAGGCGATCAAGAAGATGCCCTACGACAAGACGCAGAGCTTCGACCTGAGCCTGGCCACGCGCTTCTGATGCAGGCCGGGTTCGCCGCCCCCCGGGCCGCCGGCAGGCTTGCGGCCCTGGCGCTGACCCTGGCGCTGGCGGCTCCAGGCTCCGCGCGCGCCCAGGGCACGACCGGCACGCCGGCGCCGCAGCAGGCGCCGACCACGCTCGGCGCTGGCGACGCC
>JAKAJW010000259.1 GCA_021813645.1 Pseudomonadota bacterium
AGCCGAAAGCCGGTTCGAAAAGTGGCTTCACGCTCGCCTTCCTATCGTCAGCCTAGTCTATGACACGCTGATGATCCCGACGCCGAAGAACCTCAATTGGTGGTGGATTTGGGGCATCGTCCTGGCGTTCTGCCTCGGCCTGCAGATCGTCACGGGTATTGTCCTGGCGATGCACTATACGCCGCAGACCGGGCTTGCCTTCGCCTCGGTCGAGCACATCATGCGTGACGTGAATGGTGGCTATTTCATCCGCTACCTGCACATGAACGGCGCCACGCTATTCTTCCTTGCCGTCTACATCCACATCTTCCGCGGCCTGTTCTACGGCTCCTACAAGGCCCCGCGCGAGGTGACCTGGATCGTCGGAATGCTGATTTACCTGCTGATGATGGCCACCGCCTTCATGGGCTATGTGCTGCCCTGGGGCCAGATGTCCTACTGGGGCGCCACCGTGATCACCGGCCTATTCGGCGCGATCCCGGGGGTTGGGCCGACCATCCAGGAATGGCTGCTCGGTGGGCCGGCGGTGTCGAATGCGACGCTGAACCGCTTCTTCTCGCTGCACTATCTGCTGCCCTTCATCATCGCGGCGCTGGTTGCCGTGCATATTTGGGCCTTCCACTCCACCGGCAACAACAACCCCGCCGGTGTCGAGGTGCGGCGCGGTTCCAAACAAGAGGCGGGGAAGGACACCTTGCCCTTCTGGCCCTATTTCGTGCTGAAGGACCTCTTTGCTCTTGGCATCGTGGTGACGATCTTCTTCGCCGTCGTGGGGTTCATGCCGAACTACTTCGGATCGCCCGACAACTACATCATGGCCGACCCGCTGAAGACGCCTCCTTCGATCGAGCCGGAATGGTACTTCCTGCCGTTCTACGCCATTCTGCGCGCCTTCACCCAGGACGTCTGGATCGTGCAGTTGGCCCATTTCGTGACCTTCGGCATCGTCGACGCCAAGTTCTTCGGCGTGCTCGCCATGTTCGGCGCGATCGCGGTGATGGTGCTGGCACCCTGGCTTGATACCTCGTCGATCCGTTCGGGCCAGTATCGGCCAAGCTTCAAATGGTGGTACCGGTTGCTGTTGATCGACTTCTTGGTTCTGATGTGGTGCGGGTCGCAGTTTCCGACCGCGACCATCGGATGGATTTCGCTGATCGCCTCGACCTACTGGTTCGCCTATTTCCTCGTGATCCTGCCGCTTCTCGGCATCCTGGAACGGCCCGCGAAGCTGCCAGCGACCATCGAGGAAGACTTCAATGCACATTACGGCCTGGGCGATGCCGCCCACCCGGCTGAGTGAGAGGAGCTGCGTGATGATCCGCAAACTGACCCTTTCCGCTCTGGCCGTGGCGGCGCTTCTGACCGCCGGGGCTGCGCGCGCGCAGGAAGCTGAGGCGCATATTCCCGATGTTCCGTTCTCGTTTGACGGGCCCTTCGGAACCTATGATCAGCATCAGCTTCAGCGTGGCCTTCAGGTCTATACCGAGGTCTGCTCCACTTGCCACGGGCTGGAGCTGGTGGCCTTCCGGACGCTTGGCGATCGCGGCGGGCCGAACTTGCCGGAAGATCAGGTAAAGGCTTATGCCGCAGCCTTCTCGGTCAATGACCTCACGTCGAACCCAGAATACGTGGAACCGGCCACTGGCAACGCGCGCAAGCTGGTTCCTTCGGACCATTTCCCGGCGAATAACGCCATGGGCGCGCCGGATCTTTCGGTGATGGCCAAGGCGCGCGCGGCGTTCCATGGGCCCTACAAGCTTGGCATCAACCAGCTCATTCATGGCATTGGCGGGCCGCAGTATATCGTGGCCCTGCTCACGGGTTTCACCGGAGAGACGAAGGATCTCGCCGGCACGACCGTATATGAAAACAAGATCTTCCCGGGTGGCTGGATTCGGATGCCCAACACCGCGCTCTCCGATGGGCAGGTGACCTTTGCTGATGGCGCACCAAATGACGTGAAGCACGAGGCGGAGGACGTTGCGGCCTTTCTGATGTGGGCCGCCGAGCCGCATATGGATGCGCGCAAACAAACGGGCTTCGTTTCGGTCTTTCTGCTGATCATCCTGACCTCGCTTCTCTATCTGACGAACAAGCGGATTTGGGCCGGGGTAAAAGGTAAGAAGAAGCAAGCCTGATCGCCGAGATCCTGCCGTCGACTCGAGAACGCGCCCTTCTGGGCGCGTTTTCAATTTCCGAGATAGGCGCGCAGTGCAGGCGGTGGATCGGCGAAGAGTTCGAGTGTCGATTTTGGAGGTTCGGCCGTTCCTTCGGATACGAGGATCGTCAGGTCGGCGATCCGCCGGGCGTCAGTCGGCTCGTGGCTGACCATCAGAAGCGTGGCGCCGGTCTCCATGGTGATCTCGCGGACAAGATCCAGCATTTCGAGACGCAAGCCAGGGCCGAGGGCGGCGAAAGGTTCGTCCAGCAGAAGCAGCGGGCGGGCACGCAGCAGCGCGCGCGCCAGCGCGATCCGGCTCTGCTGCCCGCCTGAGAGCTGCGCGGGGCGCCGCTGTTCAAGGCCCTCAAGGCCAACCCGAGCGAGCGCGGCGCGGACCTTCTGCCGTTCACCGGTCGTGAGGCGCAGGCTTGGCCGCAGAGCTAGGCCAATGTTCTCCTCGGCGGTCAAGTGGGGGAAGAGATTGTTGTCTTGAAACAGGATGGACAGCGGGCGATGGCCAGGCGGGATTTGCGCCAGATCTTGGCCATCCCATGTGATGCGGCCCTGGGCGAGCGGTTGAAAACCCGAAATTGCAGCGAGGAGGGTGGACTTGCCGGCACCGGATGGGCCGATGATCGCGGTGCGCGTGCCCTTTGGAATTGAGAGATCGGCCGTCAAGTCGAATCCCGGCCGGGAAATGCGCAGCGCCTCAAGCCTTAGCATCGCCACCGACTCCTCGGTCGAAGAACCAAAACAGCGCCAGACTAATGATTAGAAGCAGCAAGGCGGCACCGCTTGCGTCCTCCATCCGATAGGCTCCCATCAGGCGATAGATTTGCAGCGGCAGTGTCGCCGAGTGAGGGCCTGCGAAGATCGCGATGACGCCGAGGTCGCCCATCGAAAGCGCGGCAGAAAGGCCGAGCGCAAAGCCCAGGGGCCGGCGCAGCCGCGGCAATACAACGAGCCGTAGCCGCGCCCAGAGTGGCAGCCCCAAGCTGTCTGCGAGCCGTCCCTGCGTCGCTTCGATCTGATCGAGTGCAGGCAAGAGCGCCCGCAATGCAAAGGGCATCGCCATGGCGGCGTTGGTCAGGGCGGTCAAGGGAAGTGCTAGAGCGGCAGGATCGGCGAGCGGGTTGATGATCAGAAAGAGCCCTGTTCCCAGCACCAGTGGCGAGGCGGCAAGCGGGGTCATCCCCGCCAGTTCAATCAAGCGCGAGCCACCCCGACTTCGCGACAGGCCGAGCGCAAGCGCAATGAGACCTGTCAGGCCCGTTGCAACCACAGCGACGCCGAGCGAGCGTAGTGCGGCGAGCCAAACCGCCATAGGCAGGCCGGGAAGGGCGCCGATTCCGCTCAATCCCACGGAAGCCAGCGGTAGAAACAGGAACAGCGCGCCCAGGGTAAGCGCGGTGGCATCCTGAATGCGAAGCGCTATCGCGCCGGCGTCCCTACGCTCGACTGGCCGGTCGAGACCGCCGCTGGTGGCGATCGGAAGGGACAGCTTCAGGCTAGCGAGCGTGGCGGCGGCGCAAAGAGCGAATTGGATCGCGGCCAAGAGCGCGGCGCGAGTTAGGTCGAAGTCGAAACGGAAGGCCTGATAGATGGCAAGTTCCACGGTGGTTGCTGCCGGGCCGCCGCCAAGAGTCAGTGCGATGGCGAAGCTCGTTAGGCAAATCAGGAAGATGGCGAGCAAGGCGCCGGGTACGATTGCCCTGAGCATCGGCCATTCGATGATCCGAAATGTATCGGCCGGGGCGAACTCAAGGGAGGCGGCAAGGCGAAAGTGTTCTGCGGGGATGGTCTGCCAACCTTGCAGGATCAAACGCGCGGCCAAAGGGAGATTGAAGAAGACATTCCCGAGCAGCACGCCCTGAAAGCCATAGATGCTGACCCTCGGTAAGCCGAAGGTAATGAGGGCGACGTTGATCCAGCCGCTGCGGCCGAAGACTGCGACAAGACCCAAGATGGCGACGACGACTGGCAGGATGAAGGGGGCGCCCATCAGGGCGATCAAGAGCCGGCGGCCGATGAAACTGCGTCGTGCCAGGGCACGGGCTACCGGAATGGCGAGCGCCACCGACAGCAACGCGGAGGCGCCTGCCTGCAACAGTGTGAAGCGCAGGGCCCCGAGGTCCGCCGCGCCTAGCGTTGCGGAGCCGCGTGCGTGCAGTGCAACTGCGGTCAGGGTGCCGAGGGTGAGGGCCGCGATCAGCAAGGCTGCCGCCGCCCCCGCGGCCCTGGTCAGCGGCTCAGCGCGGCTTGCCATTCGGCCAGGGCCGGCGCGCGAAGTGCTTTTGCCTGCTCTGCCGAGAGCAACAGCGACTTCTTGGGTCGGTATTCGTCGAAGCCCTTGGGCAAGCCACCTGGAAGTTTGATGGCCGGATACATCCAATTCGTCTCGGGGATGATCTCCTGGAAGGCCGGCGTGGTCATGAAGTTGAGGAACTCATCCGCAAGGGCCTGATGCACCGAAGATTTCAGCTTCGCTGCAACCTCGACCTCCATGTAGTTGCCCTCGTCGAACAGCGCCGCGGCTTTCGTATCGTCATGCTCTTCGATCAGATGATAGGCGGGCGAGGTGGTATAGGAGAGCACCATGTCCGCCTCCCCTTTCGTGAACATCCCGTAGGCTTCGTCCCAGGAAGGGGTGACGGTAAGGATATTGTGCGCCAGGCTTTGCCAGATTTCGCCAGCTTTGTCGCCATAGGCGTCCTTCACCCAATAGAGCAGGCCAAGCCCGGGCGTGGAGGAGCGCGGGTCTTCGATGACCACCTTGAGGTTCGATTTGGCGAGTTCGGGGAAGGATTGCGGTGGGGTCTTCACCTTGGTCTTGTCGTAGACGAAGGCGAAATACCCCCAGTCGAATGGCACGAAGGTCGGGTCGTCCCATTGCCCCGGCAGGTCGAGAGCCGGTAGCGGGCCATGTGGCGCGAAGAGCCCGGTGGCGGCCGCGTCGGCGGTAAGGCTGGTGTCGAGGCCGAGCACGACATCCGCCTTGCTGCGTGCGCCCTCGAGCTTGATGCGCGACAGGAGCGCCGCGCCATCGCCCGTGGCGACGAAGTTCAAGTGGCAGTGGCAGATCGGCTCGAAGGCTTTCTTCACCGCCGGGCCCGGACCCCAATCGGCCACGAAGCTGTCATAGGTGTAGACAGTCAGGGTGGGGGTCTCTGCCTGAGCAACACTTGCCTGGGCAATCAGGACTGAAGCAATCAGAGCTTTCATCTCATCCTCCAAATGCGCCGGTTGGGCGGGTGGGCTGGAGGCTGATCCTCTACCTTCCCTCCGCCGGTCTTAACCGGTTCAGGTTCGACGGGTTCGCAATCGCATCTCAGCCCGAGAGGGCACCCCGAGGTTGGCTCGACCATAGCGATGGTCTCAGGGGGCGCAAGTGCGATCTCTCTGCGCGGGCGTCCTCCGCAGACGCGGGCGGCTCGGGTCCAGGCCTGCGGCCGGCGTGGGAACCGCGGAGTTGGCTTCCAAAATCAGCCGCCCGAGGGTATGCCTTCCCCGCCGCCCTTGGGAGAAGCGCCATGAGCCTCAACACATTCGGCCATCTGTTTCGCGTCACCACATGGGGTGAGAGCCACGGACCGGCACTCGGTTGCACGGTCGACGGTTGCCCTCCCGGCATCGCGCTTGACGAGGCCACGATCCAGCCTTGGCTGGATCGCCGCAAACCTGGGCAGAGCAAGTTCACCACCCAGCGGCGCGAGGAGGACCGCGTCAGGATCCTCTCGGGCACCTATGAAGGGCAGACCACCGGCACGCCCATCCAACTGATGATCGAGAATACCGATCAGCGGTCAAAAGACTATGGCGAGATCGCGCACAAGTTCCGCCCAGGGCATGCCGATATCACCTACTGGCAGAAGTATGGGCTGCGCGATCCGCGCGGTGGCGGCCGCTCATCGGCGCGTGAGACGGCGGCGCGGGTGGCGGCTGGCGGCGTGGCGCGGGCGGCATTGGCCGCGCTCCTGCCGGGGTTGAGGATTTCCGGATACATGGTGCAGATGGGCCCGCATGCGATCGACCGACGCCGGTTCGACGCGTCCGAAATCGAGCGCAATCTCTTCTGGGTGCCGGATGCGCGGGCCGCGGCGGAGTGGGAGGGCTATTTGGATGGGCTGCGCAAATCCGGCAATTCGGTCGGCGCCGTGATTGAGGTCGTTGCCCAGGGTGTGCCGCCGGGATTGGGCGCGCCGGTCTACGGCAAGCTCGATAGCGACCTCGCGGCGGCCATGATGTCGATCAATGCGGTGAAGGGGGTCGAGATTGGCGAGGGGATGGCCGCAGCCTCGCTTACCGGCGTCGAGAATGCGGACGAGATCGAGATGGGCAACGATGGGCCACGGTATCTCTCGAACCATTCCGGAGGGATCCTCGGCGGGATTTCTACCGGGCAGGATGTAGTGGTGCGTTTCGCGGTGAAGCCGACCTCATCCATCCTGACCCCAAGGCGCAGCATCACCAC
>JAKAJW010000018.1 GCA_021813645.1 Pseudomonadota bacterium
CGCCGCCGCACCCGCGGCGCCGGCCGCCCCACCGCCGCCTTCGGCCGCGGCGCCGCGGATCGAACCGGACATCGCCCCCGACACCGACGCAGAAAGGTAGCCCATGCCGACCGAGCTTCTGTTCCGAACCGATGCCTACCTTGACACGGCGCCGGGCGTGGTCGTCGGGCATACGCCAGAGGGCGGGCTGATCCTCGACCGGACGGTGTTCTACGCCACCGGGGGCGGCCAGCCGGGCGATGCCGGCTGGGTCTCCGGGCCGGACGGGCAGCGGATCGAGATCGCCACGGCCGTCAAGGGCGAGGCCGGCGCGGTGGTGCTGGTGCCGGCGCAGCCGCAGGCGCTTCCGGCGGTCGGCAGCGAGGTGACCCAGACGCTGGACTGGATGCGCCGGCACCGGCACATGCGGGTGCATACGGCGCTGCATCTGCTGTCGGTGGTGATCCCGCTGCCGGTGACCGGTGGACAGATCGGCGTGGAGAAGGGGCGGCTGGACTTCGACATGCCGGAGCCGCCCGAGGATATCGCGGCGCTCGAGGCTGAGTTGAACGCCCTGATCGCCCGCGATCTGCCGGTGACGGAAGACTGGATCAGCGACGAAGAGCTGCTGGCCAACCCCGGCCTGGTGAAGACCATGTCGGTGATGCCGCCGACCGGTCAGGGCCGGGTGCGGCTGGTCCGGATCGGCCTCGGCGAGGGCCAGGTGGACCTGCAGCCCTGCGGCGGCACCCATGTTGCGCGCACCGCCGAAATCGGCCGGGTAAGCCTTGGGAAGATCGAGAAGAAAGGCCGGCAGAACCGCCGGGTCTCGGTGTTTCTGGCGCCGTGAGGGCAGCGGCAGCCGGCTAATGGGCCTTGCGCTGCTCACGTTTTCGCGCATATTTCCGCGCTCGAGCGGGGCGAGTCGGTTCGGCCCTCTCGCGCAGCGCTTGACCAAGGGCGCGCAACACGGAGCCGGATCGGTGCGCCATTGTGCGACCACCAGGGACAATCGCACCGGGCCGCTTTCGAGCGGCGGGCGGCGCCAAGAGAAGGTCCTATGTTAGCGACATTGCGCGACGTGCCGCAGGGCACAGACGTCGAGGCCTTGGCCGACGCCGAGAGCGAGGGGCATGCGCCGCAGAAGGGCGGTTTGCTGGCCCTGACCATCGGCGCGGTGGGGGTCGTCTACGGCGACATCGGCACGAGTCCGATCTACGCGGTACGCGAGAGCCTGCGCGCCGTGGCCGAGAACGGGTTGCAGCGCAGTGAGATCATCGGCGTCATCTCGGTGCTGATCTGGACGCTTATGATCATTGTGACGATGAAATACGTCACCTTGCTGCTGCGGGCCGACAACCGGGGCGAAGGCGGGGTGCTTGCACTCTATACGCTGGTTCGTCTCGCCCTCGGGCGGCGCTCGTTCTGGGTGCTCGGCCTCGGCATCGCCGGGGCCGCATTGTTTTTCGGCGACGCGATCATCACCCCCGCGATCTCGGTGCTCTCGGCGGTCGAGGGGCTGGAACTGATCACGCCGGCGGCGCAGGACTTCGTGATTCCGCTGACGATCGGCATCCTGATCGCGCTGTTTCTGGTTCAGAGTCGCGGCACCGGCGCCGTCTCGGCGGCTTTCGGCCCGATTACCGCCGTGTGGTTCGTGACCCTGGCGCTGACCGGGCTACGCAACATCCTGCACGATCCGGCGATCCTGGTGGCCTTCAATCCGCTCGACGCGGTGCGCTTTCTGATCGGCGAGGGGCCGCTGGCCTTCGTCGTGTTGGGGGCGATCTTCCTGGCGGTGACGGGGGCGGAGGCGCTCTATGCCGATCTCGGCCATTTCGGCAAGCGGCCGATCCGGCTTGCCTGGCTTGGCCTGGTCTTCCCGGCGCTGGTGCTGAACTACCTGGGGCAGGGCGCTCTGGTGCTGGCCAAGCCCGGCGCGATCGACGATCCGTTCTTCCTGATGGTGCCGCATGCGCTGCTGCCGGTGCTGGTGGTGATGGCGACCGTGGCGACCGTGATCGCCAGTCAGGCGGTGATCACCGGCGCCTATTCGATGACCCGCGCGGCGGTTCAGCTCGGCTTTCTGCCGCGGCTTGGCATTCGCCACACTTCGGAACAGCAGAGCGGCCAGATCTATATGGCCTCGGTCAACTGGCTGCTGTTCTTCGGGGTGATCGCGCTGGTGCTGTCGTTCCGCTCCTCGTCGGCGCTGGCGTCGGCCTATGGCATCGCGGTGACCGGAACCATGGTGGTGACGACGATCCTGGCCTGCATCCTGATGCTGAAGGGCTGGCAGCGGCCGGTGTGGCAGGTTGGCCTGATCGTGGCGCCGTTGCTGACGCTGGAGGCGGCCTTCCTTGCCTCCAACCTGCTCAAGCTGCCCGACGGCGGCTATGTGCCGGTGCTGCTCGCGATCAGTCTCGGGGTCATCATGTGGACCTGGTGGCGCGGCGTCCAGCTGACCATGACGCGCGAGAGCCGGCAGAAGGTCGATATGGACGGATTCGCCCATTCGATCGCCGATTCCCAACATGTGCTGCACGCCCGCGGCACGGCTTTCTTCTTCACCTCGGATCCGACCGCGGTGCCGCAGGCGCTGCTGCACAATCTCAAGCACAACCAGGTTCTGCATGAGAAGAACGTCATCCTCACCATCGAAACGCTACGGATTCCGCATTGCCCGCCGGAAGAGCGCATCGAATACGCGCCGATCGACGATCACTTCGCCCGGCTGAAACTGCGCTATGGTTTCATGGAGACGCCGAACCTCAGCCGCACGCTTGGGCAGGCGCGGCGGCAGGGGCTGAAGTTCGACGTGATGGCCACCTCGTTCTTCCTTGGGCGGCGCAAGGTGATCCTGGGCGGGCGGGCCGGTCTGGGCCGACTGCTGGATCGCCTGTTCATCGCACTAACCCGTTTCTCAACCGATCCGAGCGAGTTCTACTCGTTGCCGCGCGACCGCGTGGTCGAGCTGGGCTCGCGGATCACTGTCTGACCCGATACAATCAAGGCTATTCATGGCGGCCAGCAAGCTTAGCGACCTTCCCGCAGGGACCGATATTGCCAGCTTCGAGGACGAAGGGCAGGAGGTTCAGGACCACCGCAAGAGCAGTCTGGCGATGCTGACAATCGGCGCCGTCGGCGTTGTCTACGGCGATATCGGCACCAGCCCGCTTTACGCGATGCGCGAGGCGCTGCGCCCCGTCGCGGTGGACGGCCTGACCCGGTTCGAGGTGCTCGGCGTCCTGTCCTTGCTGATCTGGTCGCTGACGCTGATCGTGACGTTGAAATACGTCCTCTATCTCCTGCGCGCCGACAACCGGGGCGAGGGCGGCGTGCTGGCGCTCTACACGCTGTCGCGGCTGGCGATCGGTCGGCGTTCGCTCGGCGTGCTGGCGCTCGGCATCGCCGGCGCCTCGCTGTTTCTCGGCGATGCGGTCATCACCCCGGCGATCTCGGTGCTGTCGGCGGTCGAGGGCATCGGCTTGGTGGCGCCGAGCTTTGAGGCCTTCGTTCTGCCCGCCACGGTGGGCATCCTGCTCGGCCTGTTCCTGGTGCAGAGGCATGGCACGCATGCGATTTCGGCCGCCTTCGGCCCGATCATGGCGGTGTGGTTCACGACCATGGCCGGCACCGGGCTGATGCATCTGGTCGGCGACCCCGAGGTGCTCTGGGCCTTCGACCCGTTCTACGCCATCCTGTTCCTGGCGCGCCACGGCTTTGTCGCCTTCATCGTGCTGGGCGCCGTCTTCCTGGCGGTGACCGGCGCCGAGGCGCTCTATGCCGACCTCGGCCATTTCGGCCGCACGCCGATCCGGCTGGCCTGGTTCGTGCTGATCTTCCCGGCCCTGGTGATCAACTATCTCGGCCAGGGCGCCCTCGTGCTGTCGGATCCGAAGACGCTCGAGAATCCTTTCTTCCTGATGGTGCCGTCCTGGGCGTTGCCGGCGCTCGTGGCGCTGGCGACCATGGCGACGGTCATCGCGGCGCAGGCGGTGATCACCGGGGCCTATTCGATGGCCCGCGCCGCGGTGGCGCTTGGCCTGCTGCCGCGGATGGCGATCGTGCATACCTCGGAGCGGCAGAGCGGGCAGATCTATATCCCGACCGTGAATTGGCTGCTTCTGGGGGGCGTCCTGTCCTTCGTCTTGGTGTTCCGCTCCTCCGAGGCGCTGGCCTCGGCCTATGGCATCGCGGTGACTGGGGCGATGATCGTCGATACCACGCTGGGCATCATCTATTCGCGGCGCGGCTGGAAGCTTGCCTGGTGGATGATCCTGCCCGGAGCGATCCCGCTGGTGGCGCTGGAGGGAACCTTCCTCCTGTCGAACCTGACCAAGGTGCCGGAGGGCGGCTATATTCCGCTGACGCTCTCCTTCGCCATCGGCATGACGATGTGGACCTGGTGGCGCGGCACGCAACTGGTCCTGCTGCGCGAAAGCAAGGAGAAGGTCGACATGGACGGTTTCGCCCATTCGATCGCCGACAGCGCCACCGTGAAGCGGGTCGACGGAACCGCCTTCTTCCTGACCTCCGACCCCACCGCCGTGCCGCAGGCTTTGCTGCACAATCTCAAGCACAACAAGGTGCTGCACGAGCGGAACGTGATTCTGACCGTGGAGACTCTGCGAATCCCGCTCGCTCCGGAAGACGAACGGGTGGAATACACGCCGATCGACGAGCATTTCTCGCGGCTTCGGCTGCGCTTCGGCTTCATGGAGACGCCGAACCTGTCGCGGGCGCTGGTCCATGCCCGAAGGGCGGGGCTGCGTTTCGACGTGATGTCGACCTCGTTCTTCCTCGGCCGGCGCAAGATCATCATGGGCACGCGGGCCGGTCTGGCCCGCTTCCTTGACCGGCTCTATGTGACGCTGGGCCGGTTCTCGGCCGACCCGTCGGAGTTCTACCACCTGCCGCGCGATCGCGTGGTTGAACTCGGCTCGCGGATTACCGTCTGAGCCCCCTTGCCTTCGGCCCCGGCCTGACGGTAGAAGGCCGGCACCGGAGAGGTGGCCGAGTGGTCGAAGGCGCACGCCTGGAAAGTGTGTAGGCGGGGAACCGTCTCGCGGGTTCGAATCCCGCTCTCTCCGCCAGAAATCACCAACAATCGGCGTTCGTTCGGCTGCGACTGCGGTCGGCGAGGGGCCGTCTGCCGGGCTCGGATCTGGGGTAGGGCGGCCTGCGGTGATGGGCGCCGGGTCCGGCCCGCGACGCTTTTTCGGTCTATGCGCGGGCTGACGGGTTTGGCTTGCGTCAGGTCAACGTGCCCGCGGAACATTGCCGCTAGGCTTGCATGCGACGGCAAGTGTGGCTGTGGACGGGGCGGCGATGTTGTATCTGGTTACCGGCGGCGCGGGATTTCTGGGGATCAACCTGATCCGCCATCTGCTGGCTGCCGGCCATACGGTGCGCAGCTGGGACGTCGCGGCCTTCGACTATCCGGAGGCGCCGCGGATCGATGTGCTCCGGGGCGACATCCGCGACCGGTCGCTGCAGGCGCGCGCCTTCGCGGGGGTGGATGTCGTCGTCCATTGCGCGGCCGCGCTACCGCTCTGTGCCCCGGCAGAGATCTGGTCGACGGAGGTCGTCGGCACACGGATGCTACTGGCCGCCGCCTTGGAGCATGACGTGGCGCGGTTCGTCCATATCTCCTCGACCGCGGTCTATGGGATCCCCGACCACCATCCCATTGTGGAGACGGATCGGACCATTGGCGTGGGGCCCTATGGCAAGGCGAAGATCGCGGCCGAGGAGGCCTGCGCCGAATACCGCGCGCGCGGGCTTTGCCTGCCGGTGCTGAGGCCGAAGTCCTTCGTCGGGCCGGAGCGGCTCGGGGTTTTCGAACTGCTCTACAGTTTCGCCTATGAGGGGCATAATTTCCCGGTTCTGGGGCGCGGCGAGAACCGCTATCAGTTGCTCGACGTTGCCGATCTCTGCCAAGCGGTCGAGCTTTGCGCCACCGTCGCGCCGGAGCGGGCGAACGATACGTTCAATGTGGGAGCGGACCGTTTCGGCAGCTTGCGGGAAAGCTTCCAGGCGGTGCTCGACCGCGCCGGGCATGGCAAACGGGTGGTGCCGCTGCCGGCCGGGCCCGCCATTCTCACCCTGCGGCTGCTCGAGACGCTGCATCTGTCGCCGCTCTACCGCTGGATCTACGAGACGGCCGGAGAGGAAAGCTATGTCGGGACCGACCGGATCGCCGCGCGGCTGGGGTTCGCGCCGCGCTTTTCGAACGTCGAGGCGCTGGTGCGCAACTACGACTGGTATGTGGCGAACCGCGAGCGGATCGGCCGGACGGCGGGGCTGACACATCGGGTCGCCTGGAAGAAGGGAGCATTGAACCTTGCGCGTCTGGTGTTCTGACCGCGCGGGCGCACTGCGTCGCCTGGGATTTGCGGGCCTGCTTGCGGGCCTCGCCGGCGGCGCGGTGGCGCAGACGGCGGCAGATTTGACGCGTCAGGCTGCGGAATTCGCGGCTGGCGGACGCAAGACGATCTTTCAGCTGCAACCGCTGCGACGGGCGCAGGAGGCCGTCCTGGCGGACGGCGCGGCAGTGCGGCTCGTCGCGCTCAATCCCGGGGTCAATGCCTGGTTCGTGCTTGAGCTCGGGCCGGTCGGCAAGCCGGCGGCCAGCTACCACATCGAAA
>JAKAJW010000393.1 GCA_021813645.1 Pseudomonadota bacterium
TCCGGCCCCGGAACGAAGGCCATCAGCGCCTCGTCGCTGATCCCCGGCGCCTTGATCAGCTGCTGGCAGGCCTCGACCAGCTCGCCGATGTTGTGCGGCGCGACATTGGTCGCCATCCCCACGGCGATCCCGCTCGCCCCGTTGGCGAGCAAATTCGGAAAGGCCGCCGGCAGCACAACCGGCTCTTCCAGCGTGCCATCGTAGTTCGGCCGGAAGTCGACGGCGTTCTCGTCGAGCCCGGCCATCAGCGCCTCGGCCGCCGCGGTCAGCCGCGCCTCGGTGTAGCGGCTGGCCGCCGGGTTGTCGCCGTCGATCGAGCCGAAGTTGCCCTGCCCGTCGACCAACGGGTAGCGCACGTTGAAATCCTGGGCGAGCCGCGCCATCGCATCGTAGATCGCCGCATCGCCATGCGGGTGATAGTTGCCCATCACGTCGCCGGAAATCTTGGCCGACTTGCGATAGGCGCCGGACGAAGCCAACCGCAGCTCGCGCATCGCATAGAGGATGCGGCGATGCACCGGCTTCAGCCCGTCGCGCACGTCGGGCAATGCGCGGTCCATGATCGTCGACAGCGCATAGGTCAGATAACGCTCCCCGATCGCGCGGGATAGCGGCTCTGCCAGGGTCATCGGCTGGATCTTGTTGTCGTCTTGGCCGTCGCTCATGGATGTGGTGTAGACCGCCGGCGGAACCCGGTCCAGTGCCAATCCCGCTTGCCGCAATCGCGCGCCCGGGCTAGCCATGCGCGGCGGGGGCCGCCCCCCGAATTTCCGCAGGGAATTGCCGCTCGGGAGGCCCCATGGCGCGCTCCATACTGATCACCGGCTGCTCCTCCGGCATCGGCTATGCCGCCGCCCATGCGCTGCGGGCGCGCGGCTGGCGCGTCTTCGCCAGCTGCCGCAAGCCGGAAGACTGCGCCCGGTTGACGGCCGAGGGGCTGGAAAGCCTGCCACTCGACCTGGCCGATCCCGACAGCATCGCCGCGGCGGTGGCGGAGGTGCTGCGGCAGACCGGCGGCACGCTCGACGCGCTCTACAACAACGGCGCCTTCGCTTGCCCCGGCGCGGTCGAGGATCTGCCGCGCGGCGCCCTGGCCGAACTGTTCGAAACCAATGTCTTCGGCACCCACGACCTGACCCGCCGCATCATTCCGGTCATGCGCGCCCAGGGCCATGGCCGCATCGTCACCTGCTCTTCGGTGTTGGGCCTGGTCGGCGCGAAATGGCGCGGCGCCTATGTCGCCTCGAAATTCGCCCTCGAAGGGCTGACCGACGTGCTGCGCATCGAAATGCGCGACACAGGCGTGAAGGTGATCCTGATCGAACCCGGCCCGGTGACCTCGAAGATCCGCGAGAACGCCATCCCCCAGTTCGAGCGCTGGATCGACTGGCAGGCTTCGGCCCGCGCCGAGCAATATCGTGCGCTGCGCCATCGGCTCTACGAAAGCCGCGGCCCGGATCCGTTCGAGCTGCCGGCCACCGCGGTCGCAGCCAAGCTGATCCGCGCGCTCGAAAGTCCGCGGCCGCGCGCCCGCTACTACGTCACCACCCCGACCTATCTTATGGGCGCCTTGCGCCGGCTCCTGCCGACCCGCACGCTCGACTGGCTGATCGCCAAGGGCTGAGCCGCGGCCGGCGCTGCAAGGCGCCCGCCCTCATCACGGGGCCGCAGGCGCCACGCCGCCGGCCGGACACCTTTCCCATCGCAATTGCGCTGCGGACGCGGTAGACAGGAAGAAAGGGGGCAGCCATGTTCCACGATCCGCTTTTCATCCTGGTCGCCATCGCCGTCTTGGTGACTCTGTTCATCCTGATGCTCGGCGTCGGCAGCTTCGGCATCGGCGGCAAATTCCACGACAACAACGCCAATCGGCTGATGCGCTACCGCATTGCCGCCCAGGCGGTTGCGGTGCTGCTGATCCTGGCCTTCGTCTATTTCCGCCGCTCTGGCGGCCAGTGACGCCCCGGATTCTGAGACCATGGTCGTTCTGAACCGCATTTACACCCGCACCGGCGACGCCGGCGACACGGCGCTCGGCAACGGCACCCGGGTGCCCAAACATGCGCTGCGGGTGAGCGCCTACGGCACCGTCGACGAAACCAATGCCACCGTCGGCCTGGCCCGGCTGCATGCAGCGGGCGAAGCCGACGCGGCGCTGGCCCGCATCCAGAACGAGCTTTTCGACCTCGGCGCCGATCTCTGCCGGCCGGAAATGTCGCGCGACGCCGAGGCGCCCTATACGCCCCTGCGCATGGTGCAGAGCCAGGTCGACCGGCTGGAGGCGGAGATTGACGCGATGAATGCGCGCCTGTCGCCGCTGCGCAGCTTCATCCTGCCCGGCGGCTCGGCGCTGGCCGCCCACCTTCATCTCTGCCGCACCGTCAGCCGGCGCGCCGAACGGCTCGCGACCGAGCTGGCCGCCGCGGAAGAGGTGAACCCAGCCGCGGTGAAATATCTCAACCGTCTGTCCGACTGGTTCTTCACCGCCGCCCGCATCGCCAATGACGAGGGCCGGGCCGACGTTCTCTGGGTGCCGGGCGCCACCCGCTGAGGCGAAACGCGACGTCGCGCCGCCGGAAACCGTCGATTTTACCCTGTCTTCATGGGCGCGGACCGGCTAACAACCCTGCAAGCGCCGCCGGATAGCCCCGCGGCCCCGGGGCGGCGAGAAGAGAGGAGTCTGCCGATGAAGATCCTGGTGCCCGTGAAGCGGGTGATCGACTACAATGTGAAGGTTCGCGTGAAGGCCGACGGCTCCGGCGTCGATCTGGCGAATGTGAAGATGTCGATGAACCCGTTCGACGAGATCGCCGTCGAGCAGGCGATCCGGATCAAGGAAGCCGGCCAGGCCGAGGAGATCGTGGTGGTCTCGGTCGGCGTCAAGCAGGCGCAGGAAACCTTGCGGACCGCGCTCGCCATGGGTGCCGACCGGGCGATCCTGATCGAGGCGGCCGCCGACGTGCATCAGGACATCGAGCCGCTGGCGGTGGCCAAGCTCTTGGCCGCGGTGGTGAAGGAAGAGGCCCCGGGCCTGGTGCTGGCCGGCAAGCAGGCGATCGACAACGACATGAACGCCACCGGCCAGATGCTGGCGGCGCTCTTGGGCTGGTCGCAGGGCACCTTCGCGTCCGAGCTGACGCTCGACGGCGACCATGCGCTGGTCACCCGCGAGGTCGATGGCGGCTTGCAGACGATCCGGGTGAAGATGCCGGCCATCGTCACCGTCGACCTGCGGCTGAACGAGCCGCGCTATGCCTCGCTGCCGAACATCATGAAGGCGAAGAAGAAGCCCCTGGAGGAGAAGACGCCGGCCGATTACGGAGTCGACGTCACGCCGCGGCTGACGGTCGTCAAGACCGTGGAGCCGGCGGGCCGCAAGGCCGGGGTGAAGGTCGGCTCGGTCGACGAGCTGATCGCGAAGCTGAAAGACGAAGCGGGGGTGATCTGATGGCCGTTCTTCTCTTGGGCGAAGTGACCGACGGGCAGCTTTCGGTCGATGCCACCGCCAAAACCGTGAATGCCGCCAAAGGCCTGGGCGAGATCACCGTGCTCTGCGCCGGCGCGCATGCCAGCGCCGCGGCGGCCGAAGCGGCGAAGATCGCGGGCGTCGCCAAGGTGCTCTGCGCCGAGGATGCGAGCCTCGGCCACCGGCTGGCGGAGCCGACCGCGGCGCTGATCGTGGCGCTTGCCCCCGGCTACAGCCATATCCTCGCCCCGGCCACCACGGATGCCAAGAACGTGCTGCCCCGGGTTGCCGCGCTGCTCGACGTGATGGTGATCTCGGACGTCTCCGGGGTGATCGACGCCGAGACCTTCGAGCGGCCGATCTATGCCGGCAACGCGATCCAGACGGTGAAATCCGCCGACAAGATGAAAGTCGTCTCGGTGCGGACCTCGGCCTTCGAGGCCGCCGGCATGGGCGGCTCCGCCCCGGTCGAGACCGTTGCCGCCGCCGCCGATCCGGCGCTGTCGTCCTGGGTCGAAGACAAGGTGGCAGCCTCCGACCGGCCCGAGCTGACCTCGGCGAAAATCGTCGTGTCCGGCGGCCGCGGCGTCGGCTCCGAGGCCGATTTCGCGCTGATCGAGAAGCTGGCCGACAAGCTCGGCGCGGCGGTCGGCGCCTCCCGCGCGGCCGTCGACTCGGGCTTCGCGCCGAACGACTGGCAGGTCGGCCAGACCGGCAAGGTGGTGGCGCCGAACCTCTATGTGGCGGTCGGCATCTCCGGCGCCATCCAGCACCTGGCGGGGATGAAGGATTCGAAGGTCATCGTCGCCATCAACAAGGACGAGGAGGCGCCGATCTTCCAGGTTGCCGACTACGGGCTGGTGGCCGACCTGTTCCAGGCCGTGCCGGAGCTGATCGAAAAGCTCTGACCGGCGCAAATAGCGCTTCCGTAGTGAATGCGACCGCGCACCCCTGCCGCATAGATGGGGTGCGCTTTCTGCTATCTCCAAGGTCACATAAGGTCGTGGCGCAAAGACTTTGATCACAGGGCCAAGGTTGGGCGCCTGTACCCCTGTTTTTAGTTTCGCACTTGCCGCGTCAGCGAATGCTATTGTTGTCCTCGGGGTCGAAGATTCGCGACCTGCGAGTACAGGGGCGAGTTCAGTGACACAGAACCCATACAAAGATGCCGATACGGGAACGGCTGTAAGTTTGGGGATCTACTGGCGGTGGACAGTTCCGGCTGTCGCGGCGACCACAGCCGCTGCCGCCATCATCCTGTTTTCGCTGCCGTATTTGTTCGTGGCACATATCGTCTTCGGCGGGAACAACGATCAGAAGGCGCTGCTAATCCGTGCCCTAGCCGCCGCACTTTCAATATTCCCTTTAGAAATAGTTGGGATGCAATTCCCATCCCTATCTGGCCGTCTCTCTCGCCTTCACCTGCCACTCGCGCTGTTGAGCTTCTTCTTTTTCGCTATCTATCTTGGCAACTGGATCGTCGACGACGCCGGAATCACGTTCGCCTATTCGCGAAACCTCGCCGATGGCTATGGTATCGTTGCCTTTCCCGGCCACATGCCGGAAGAGGGGTACTCGAGCACGCTATGGATGCTGATGTTGGCCGCCGCACATGTGTTCGGGTTGCCAATTCCGCCGACGGCAAAGATTCTCAGCAGCCTTTTCGGAGCGGCTACATTGGCGCTGGCACTTCAGTTGGTGCGGCCTACCAGTAGGCCAGGAGACGCACTCGGACCTGAGATATTCTTGGCGCTCGCCACAATCTGCACAGCACCCTTTGTGATCTGGTCCGTCTCAGGCCAGGAACACAGCTTGACGGCGTTCATTCTCGTTGCCGTCCTCTGGCTCTTGGAACGGCGCAAAGACTGGCGAACTTGGGTGACCGGCCTTCTCGTACTGCTTGTACTTCTGCGCCCAGAGGCACCAGTCTTCGTCGCCGCTGTCTTCTTCACCTCTTTGGCAGACAGCCAGAAAGAAACCGGCCGGCTGCAGGCAATGAGCAACCTGCCACTAGCGGTTTTTCCCTTTCTAGCATTCTGCGGCCTCGAACTGTTCCGGCTGAACTATTTTGGGGATCTACTGCCCAACCCGTATTATGCGAAGGCCTCTGGAGATACTGCGCTTTCGGCACTGAATTTACTTGGGGGCGGCTGGGAATACCTAATCAGCGGATTGCGAAATACTGGGCTGCTAGCTGTTATTCCAGTGATCGTGATTACCCTTAGCCGCCAAAGCCCCCGCTCTTCCTACTATGCCGGCGCACTCATCGCAGCGCAATTCTTCTTCATACTGTGGGCGCATGGCGACTGGATGGGACAGTATCGTTTCTTCACCCCGGTGATCCCACTTTTCGCAGTCATGGGAGCCCGAGCCTTCGCAAGCCTTGACAAACAGTCCATCCCGACCAGCGTGAGAATCACTCTCGTCGGCAGCTTGTCGGCCATATTGCTAGTAAACTCGGCCTATCAACTTAGTGTCTTTACACTTGCGCCGACGACCCCCTTTTCCGTGGTTCGGGCAGTCGGTCGCCAGTTTGCCGAACTCGCCAAGCGGCTCAGGGTACAGCATCCAATCCTGGCCCACCACGATGCTGGAGGCATTCTATATGATCGGTCCATCAATTTGGTCGATCTTGGTGGCCTTGCAGACCGCGAAGTGGCCAAGCACATGCACGACCGCGAATGGCTTTCTCACTACCTGCTGGATGAAGTCCGACCGACCTTCTTCTTTGGGGCCGACAATTTCGCGACGTCTTCAGGTTTCGCAGCGACATCGCAGTTCAAACGCGAGTATGTACCGCTGCGCTTCGCTGATCTCCCATTCATGCAGGCTTATCTCTGCGCCGTACGCCGGGATGTGGTACAAGAAGAGCCGGGAATTAAGGTCGTTAGCCAGGACGGAAAGATCGACCAGGTCATCGTCTATCCTGCGCAATGAGCGGTATTCTGTCAGAGTCGCCGTCGACTCGGGCTTCGCGCCGAACGACTGGCAAGTCGGCCAGACCGGCAAGGTGGTGGCGCCGAACCTCTATGTGGCGGTCGGCATCTCCGGCGCCATCCAGCATCTGGCGGGGATGAAGGATTCGAAGGTCATCGTCGCCATCAACAAGGACGAGGAGGCGCCGATCTTCCAGGTTGCCGACTACGGGCTGGTGGCCGACCTG
>JAKAJW010000149.1 GCA_021813645.1 Pseudomonadota bacterium
CCCTACGCCGCTAGCCGGGCGCCTCGGCCCGTTCCTTCAGGAAGGCGTTCGGATCGACCAAGTAGCGCTGCGACAGCGGGATCGATGCTGCGCCGAGCGAACGTGCCTGGGCTCCGACCGTGCCCGGCGCGATGACCGGCGGCTCGATCCCGGAGAAGTCGAGCTCGCGCAGCGCGGCGCGGGTCGCCGTGACGATGCGGGCGCGGATATCCGGCGGCATCCAGCCGTCGATCAGCGCTGCCTCGACATCGAGGACCGCGGTGGCGGACAAGGTGGCCTGGGCGAGGCCCTGGGCGACCTCACCGATCCAGCGGGCCAGGATTGGTTCTGGCACTGCCCAGTTCGGTGGAGTGTCCCAGAGCCCGTCGCACTGGTGGCCGGCCTCGGCCAGATAGCGCTCGAGCGAGGCCATCGAGGCGACCGAGATCAACTGCCGCATCTTGCCGTCCGGACCGGGCACGGGCAGCGAGCCGAGCGCGCCGGCATTGCCGGTGCGGCCGGTGAACAGCTGGCCGTTCAGCACGATGCCGCCGCCGACGAAATAGGCGATGTAGAAATACAGGAAGTCCTTCGGCCTCGGCGCGGTGCCGAAGACCAGTTCCGCCCCGCAGGCGGCGGTGGCGTCGTTCTGCACATAGACCGGGACCGGCGAGAATGCTGCCACTTCGGCCTGTATATCGCGGTCGCGCCAGTCGTCCATCTCGGCCTGGGGGGCGCCGACGAACTGCGCCCAAAGCCACATCTGGAAGGGCATGGCGATGCCGAGGCCGGCGATGCGCGGGCGCAGATGGGCGGGCATTTCCGCGATCATAGCGGGGAGGGCTTGGGCGAGGAACGCCACCGCCGCGTCGTGGGTCGGGTAGCGGTAGGTGTGGCGGCGCTGCGCGGTGATCCGGCCGAGGAAGTCCGTCAGCACCAGATCGACGCTGCGCCGGCCGATCTTCGCGCCGAAGAAGAAGGCGCCTTCGGGGTTCAGCGACATCGGCACCGAGGGCTGGCCGATCCGGCCGCGCACCGGCTCGCCGCGGATCAGCAGCCCGTCGGATTCGAGCGCGCGCATGATGACCGAGACGGTCTGCGCCGAAAGCCCGGTGATGCGGGCGATGTCGGATTTCGCCAGCGCGCCCTGGCGACGGACGAGCGACAGCACGAGGCGTTCGTTGTGCGCGCGCAGGCCGGATTGGTTGGAGCCACGCAGCCCCTCGGCGCCATGCTTGGGCGCGCGCATGGCGCCCGGCTTCGCAACTTCGGACTTCACCATGTCGGTTTTCATCGCGTCCTTCTCATGTCGCAGCGGGGGTAAGCACCCCCTTGCGCAAGACGACATTGGCGAAGAGCGCAGGCTCGCTGGTGGCAACGATGGTATGGGCGGCGCGGATGCGGGGGTAGAGCAGTTCGCCGGCCAGCGGCTCCACCGCGAGGCCCGGCGCGCGGACCGCGCAGCATTGGTCGATCTGGGTATGGATTGCCGCTTTTTGCGCCGGGTCGTTGTTGAGGCCGGCGCGAAAGATCGCGCGTGGCGTCGCTTGGTCGAGCGGCAAGAGCGTCAGGATCGCGTCGAGCAGCGGAAGCAACCCGTGGCCGTCGGCGCGCACCAGACGGCGGGCATGTTCCTGCGCGGGATAGTTGCCGTCGACCAAGGCGATTTCGTCGCCATGGCCCATCGCCCGCAGCGTTGCCAGCAATTCTGGCCCGATAATGGAGGGAATCCCAATCAGCATCGCTTGCTTTCCAATGACTCCGAACGGAGCCGCACCGAGACGCCATACATTCGCGTGCCGCCGCCGTCTTCGGCTGCGCCGCGCGCCGGCCCCATTCCGACGCGAAATATCTTCGACATCCTCAACGCCAGGGCTTGAGGCAGAGTGCGGAGGGCGTAGCTGGCTGTCAATACTAAATCAGAGTGATTTATTTATATTGACGGAGTATTACGAATCGGGTCTTCTGGCGCCATCGCGGCGGGGGGGAGCCTGGCGTCTGCGAGTAATGGCGGGGCATGAGCCTTGGCCTGACAAGGGAGGAACATCGTGACGAAATTCAAGACCAGCGCGCTCTTGGGCGCGGCGGCCCTCGCGCTTTTGTCCGCGGCCCCGGCGACGGCGGCCGGCGTGAAGGCCTGCCTCATCACCAAGACCGACACCAACCCGTTCTTTGTGAAGATGAAGGAAGGCGCCTTGGCGGAAGCCAAGAAGCTCGGGATCGATCTGAAGACCTATGCCGGCAAGATCGACGGCGACAACGAAAGCCAGGTGAACGCGATCGAGGCCTGCATCGCCGATGGGGCGAAGGGGATTCTCCTCACCGCCTCGGACACCAAGGCGATCGTTCCTTCGGTCGAGAAGGCGCGCAAGCACGGCATTCTGGTGATCGAGTTGGACACCCCGCTCGACCCGATCACGGCGGCCGACATGACCTTCGCCACCGACAATTTCGAAGCCGGCAAGCTGATCGGGGAATGGGCCAAGGAAACCCTGGGCGACAAGGCGAAGAGCGCCAAGATCGCGATGCTCGATCTGGCCGTCTCGCAACCCTCGGTGGACGTGCTGCGCGACACCGGCTTCCTGACCGGATTCGGCATCAGCGTGCCCGACAAGACCCGCTGGGGCAGCGAGAAGGATCCCCGCATCGTCGGCCATGAGGTGACCGCCGGAAACGAGGAGGGCGGCCAGAAGGCGATGGAAACCCTGCTCGCAAAGGATCCAGGCATCAATCTGGTCTATACGATCAACGAGCCGGCGGCCGCCGGCGCCTATCAGGCGCTGAAGTCGGTCGGCAAGGAAAAGGGCGTGATGATCGTCTCGATCGACGGCGGCTGCCCGGGCGTAAAGAACGTGAAGGAAGGCATCATCGGGGCCACCTCGCAGCAATATCCGTTGCTGATGGCCTCGAAGGGGATCGACGCGATCGCGGAATGGGCGAAGGACGGCAAGAAGCCCGAGGCGACCGCCGGCAAGACCTTCTTCGATACCGGCGTGAAGCTGATCACCGATCATCCGGTGGCCGCGGTGCCCTCGATCGACAGCGCCGAAGGCCTGAAGCTCTGCTGGGGCTGATCCGGGACGACGCACGCTCGACTTGATTCGGTTGGCTGCTCGGCGGCACACTGACAGGTGAGGGGCGGTGGCAACGCCGCCCCTTCCAATATCCGGACCCTGCCCGAAGCGGGGCCGAGGAGGAGGGGACCAATGTCAACGGATGTGCGGGGCCCGCAGGGGTTCGAGCAGGCCATCAAGTCCGGCGCGGATACGGTCGCCCACTTCGATGAGCAAAAGTCTGTGGTTCAGCGTATCCAGGGGGTGCTGCACCATACGCCGGCTCTGGTTCCGCTCATCGTGCTGGTGGTCTCGACCGTCATCTTCGGGCTGATCCTGGGGTCGCGGTTCTTCTCGGCCTACGCGCTGACGCTGATCGTCCGGCAGGTCGCCATCACCGGCATCGTCGGCGCCGCGCAGACGCTGGTGGTGCTGACGGCCGGCATCGAGCTTTCGGTGGGCGCGATCATGGTCCTCAGCTCGGTGGTCATGGGACAGGTGGTCTTTCGCTACGGCCTGCCGCCGGCGTTCGCGATCGTTTGCGGGCTGGCGCTTGGCGCCGCGATCGGCTCGTTGAACGGCACCCTCGTCGCCAAGATGAAGCTGCCGCCGTTCATCGTGACGCTTGGCATGTGGCAGATCGTGCTGGCGACGAATTTCATCTATTCGGGCAACGAGACGATCCGCGCGCAGGACATCCAGGACAAGGCGCCGCTGTTGCAGATGTTCGGCAACACGGTGGAGGTGGGCGGCGCCGTGCTGACCTGGGGCGCCATCTTCATGTTGGCCCTGGTGCTGCTGTTGGCCTATGTGCTGCGGCACACGGCCTGGGGCCGGCATGTCTACGCCGTGGGCGATGATCCCGATGCCGCGGCGCTGGCGGGGGTGCGGGTCACCCGCGTCCTGATCAGCGTCTACACCCTGGCGGGCCTGATCTGCGCAATGGCGGGCTGGGCGCTGATCGGGCGGCTCGGTTCTGTCTCGCCGCAGTCCGGCCAGTTCGAGAACATCAACTCGATCACCGCCGTGGTGATCGGCGGCATCTCGCTGTTCGGCGGGCGGGGCTCGATCATGGGCATGATGTTCGGGGCGCTGATCGTGGGCGTGTTTACGCTCGGGCTGAACATGTACGGCACCGACCCTCAATGGACCTATCTCTTGATCGGCGTGCTCATCATCGCGGCAGTTGCCGTCGATCAGTGGATCAGAAAGGCGGCGGCGTGATGGAACCGATCCTGAAGGCTCGAGGTCTGGTGAAACGTTTCGGCAAGGTCACGGCGCTCGACCACTGCGACTTCGATCTGATGCCCGGGGAAATCCTGGCCGTGATCGGCGACAACGGGGCTGGGAAATCGACTCTGATCAAAGCGATCTCGGGGGCCCTGAGGCCGGACGAGGGCACGATCACGCTGGAGGGGCGCGAACTCAATTTCAATTCGCCGCTCGACGCGCGGCGGGTGGGGATCGAGACGGTCTATCAGAACCTGGCGCTCTCGCCGGCGCTTTCCATCGCCGACAACATGTTCCTGGGGCGCGAAATCCGGAAGCCCGGCCTGCTCGGGGGGCTGTTTCGCAAGCTGGACCGAACGGAGATGGAACGACGGGCCCGGGAGAAACTGTCCGAACTTGGCCTGATGACGATCCAGAACATCAGCCAGGCGGTGGAGACGCTGTCGGGCGGCCAGCGCCAGGGGGTGGCGGTGGCGCGGGCGGCGGCTTTTGGCTCCAAGCTGGTCATCATGGACGAACCGACAGCCGCGCTCGGCGTGAAGGAAAGCCGGCGGGTGCTTGAGCTGATCCTCGACGTGAAGCGGCGCGGGCTGCCGATCGTCCTGATCAGCCACAACATGCCGCATGTCTTCGAAGTGGCGGACCGCATCCATATCCACCGGCTCGGCAAGCGGCTCTGCGTCATCGACCCGAAGAAATACTCGATGTCGGACGCGGTGGCCTTCATGACCGGGGCGAAGCTGCCGGAAGAGGCGGAGGCGGCCTGAGCCGGCCCCGCCTCGCCTAGCCCAGCGGCGTCATGGCGCGCCGTTGGCGCGCGCGCTCGAGGCCGAGCCGGCTTTCGCGCCAGATGATCAGCAAGCCCGCCGCGACGATGATCGCGGCGCCGCCGAGTGTCGCCCAAGTTGGCACTTCGGCGAAGATGAAATAGCCGATCCCGAGCGAGAGGATCATCGAGGAATATTCGAACGGCGCGATCAGCGAGGCATCCGCCTCGCGGTAGCTGGAGGTCAGAAGGATCTGGCCGATCCCGCCGAACAGGCCACAGCCGACCAGCATCGCCGCCTCGGCCGGGGTTGGCACGACCCAGCCCCAGGGGAGGGTGACGAGCGCCAGCAGCGAACCCGAAAGCGAGAAGTAGAAGACGATGGCCGTGACCCGTTCGGTGGTGACGAGCCGGCGCACCCACACCTGGGCCAGCGCAGAGAGCACCGCGCCGCAAAGCACGAAGGTGGCGCCGATCGCGGTATCGCGGTCGCCATGACCAAGGCCGGTCAGGTTCGGGGCGAGCACGATGGTGACGCCGACCAGGCCGAGCCCCACGGCGGAGATACGAAACCGGCGCACCTGCTCGCCGAGCAGCAGGGCTGCGAAGACCACAGTGAGCAAGGGGGCGGCATAGCCGATGGCGGTGACCTCCGGCAGCGGCAGAAAGGCAAGCGCCGCGAAGCTGAGCCCCATGTTGGATGTGCCGAGCAATCCGCGCAGCAGGTGGCCAAAGGGCGACTTGATCCGCAGGCCGGCGGGAAACTCGCCGCGGCTCAGCAGCCAGACCACGATCACCGGCATTGCGAAGGCGGAGCGGAAGAACACCGACTCGCCCGCAGGGATGTGGTCGGAGACCGCCTTGATGAGCGACGACATCACCATGAAGAAGGTGACAGAGGTGAGCTTCATCGCAATGCCGCGAAGCGGGCGCATGGGCGGACCAAGGCGCGGGACTGGCGCGGACCGGCCGCGCGACCTCCGGCTCCGCCGGCCCGCAACGCGGACCCCGGAGGCGCGAGATGGCATGCTTCGTCGGGGGGCGCAAGGTCGGATCGGCGGCGGCACGTCCGCGGGCGCCAGGGGCCGCGATGTCCCCTGGGGCTGGCCAGGCAGTGGTCGCGGCCGCGGTCCTGGGCTGTAGACAGTGGGAGCGGCTTGCGGTTCTCTGGCGGCCTGGGATGCAAGGAGCAGCAGATGGCAACGCTAGGGGACAGGATCGCGGCAGGGCGGGGCGAAGTGCCGGCCGATATCGTCATCCGCGGCGGCAAGGTCTTCGACCTGATCAGCGGCGAACTCGTCGTGAGCGACGTGGCAATCCTGGGTGATCGGATCGTGGGGGTGTTCGAGACGGGCTACGAGGGCCGACGGGTGATCGATGCGGCCGGCGCGGTGCTGGTGCCGGGCTTCATCGACACCCATCTGCACATCGAAAGCTCGATGGTGACGCCCTACGAATTCGACCGCTGCGTCACGCCGCGCGGGGTGACGACCGCGATCTGCGACCCGCATGAGATCGCCAATGTCTGCGGATTGGAAGGCATCCGGTATTTTCTGGAGGCCTCGGCGCGCACC
>JAKAJW010000188.1 GCA_021813645.1 Pseudomonadota bacterium
CGTCATGTCGCCTGTCCCTACTCGGCCCAGTGGACCGTCGCCTCGCCGAGGAAGGCGCGCACCGGCGCCTCCAGCGAATCGAGCTTCTCGGCGCGCTCCAGCGCGGCGCGCTTTTCCGGCCCGAAGATCACCAGATGGGTCGACATCGCCCCCGCCAGCACCGGCGCGGTCAGCGTCAGCCGGGGCTCGTCCGCCCCCGCCGCCCGCATCGGCATCAGCATCGGCGCCCGACTGTCCATCGCATCGGCGAGCCGGTCGGCGCCCGGGAAGAGCGAGGCGGTATGCATATCCGCCCCCATGCCGAGGATCAGCACCGAGATCGGCAGCCAGGGCTCCAGCCCGGCGGTCAGCGCCTCCAGCGCCTGCTCCGGCGTAGCGGTGTCGAGGTGCATCGGCACCAGCGTCGCCTCCGCCGCCTTGTTCACCATCAGCCTTTCGCGGATCAGCCGCGTATTCGACCGCGGCGCGGTTTCCGGCAGCCAACGCTCGTCGCTCAGAAAGACGCCGACCCGACCCCAGTCGAGCTCGACATCCGACAGCACGTCGAAGATCGGCCCCGGCGTGGTGCCGCCCGGCACGCAGAGCGAGGCCCGCTCCTGCCGGCGCAGGAAATCGCCGAGTTCCCCCGCCACCTTGTTGGCGACGGCGAGGAACATCAGCTCGCGATCCGGGTATTCGTTGAAGATCATCCGCGTATCTCCCGCCATCTGCGACCGTCGCGATGCAGCAGCATAAGCGCATCCTCGGGCCCCGACGACCCCGGATCGTAGCCCCTCGGCCGATCCCCGCGCGCCTCCCAGCCCTCGATGATCGGATCGGTCCAGGCCCAGGCCGCCTCCACCTCGTCGCCGCGCATGAACAGCGTCTGGTTGCCGCGGATCACATCCATGATCAGCCGTTCGTAAGCGTCGGGGATATCGGTGCCCTCCTCGCCGAGCGCATCGGCGAAGGACATGTCGAGCGGCACATCGGTCAGCCGCATGCCGCCCGGCCCGGGCTCTTTGATCATCACCCGCAGGTTCATCCCCTCGTTCGGCTGCAGCCGGATCGCCAGGACGTTCTCCTTCCAACCCTCCTCCTCGCCAAAGATCGAATGCGGCGCCTCCTTGAAGACGATGGCAATCTCCGAGGTGCGGGCGCGCAGCTTCTTGCCGGTGCGCAGGTAGAACGGCACCCCCTGCCACCGCCAGTTCGCCACCTGCGCCTTCAGCGCGATATAGCTTTCGGTCCGGCTCTGCGCGTCGCCCACATCCTCCAGATAGGACGGCTCGGCCTTGCCCCCCTCCTCGCTGCCCGGCTTGCCGCGATACTGGCCGCGCACGATATCCTCGGCCGCCACCGGCTGCAGCGCGCGGATCACCTTCAGCTTCTCGTCGCGCACCGCGTTGGGGTCGAACTTGTAGGGCGGCTCCATCGCGATCAGGCAGAGAAGCTGCATCATGTGGTTCTGCACCATGTCCCGCATGGCGCCCGACTTGTCGTAATAGGCGCCGCGCCCGCCGACGCCGACCGTCTCGGCCACCGTGATCTGGACATGGTCGACGTAATGCGCGTTCCACAGCGGCTCGAACAGCACGTTGGCGAAGCGCACCGCCATCAGGTTCTGCACCGTCTCCTTGCCCAGGTAATGGTCGATCCGGTAAATCTGATGTTCTTCGAAATGCGCCGCCAGCACCGCGTTCAGCGCCCGCGCCGAGGCGAGGTCGCGCCCGAAGGGCTTTTCCACCACGATCCGGCTGTCCTGGTCCGCGATGCCATGGGCATGCAGCCGTTCGGCGAGATCGCCGAACAGCGCGGGGGCGACCGAGAAATAGAAGGCCCGCACCACGCCCGGCCGCATCAGCCCGGCGAGCTGGCTCCAACCGCCCTCGCCGGTGGCGTCGATCGCCACGTAATGCAGCCGGTCCAGGAAGCGCCCCATCGCCTCTTTGTACTGCTTGTCACGGGCGACGAATTCCTCCAGCGCCGCCGCCGCCAGCTTGCGATAGGCCTCGTCGGTCATCTCCGAACGGGCGGCGCCGATGATACGGCTCTCCGGCGGCATCTGCCCGGTCAGAAAGCGAAGATAGAGCCCCGGCAGGATCTTGCGCTTGCTCAGATCCCCGGTGCCGCCGAATACCACAAGATCGAAAGGATCCACCGGAATCACCCGCGCAACCATCGTCTGCCCTTTCCCGGCTGGGGCGCCGCGCCCCGTGTTAGCGCTAACGGCGCCCTTCTAGCCGCAATGCGGCAAGGAGTCTAGCGCCGCCGCCCGCCCGGGCAAGCCGGCCGCGCCAGCGGGAAGCCACCGGGGCGCCGCCGGCCCGGCCCCGTCACAGTGCCTGCACCAGCACGCACAGCAGTTCGAACATCACCGAGACCCCCATCCAAGCGGTGCCGCCGCTCGGGTCGAAGGGCGGCGAGACCTCGACCAAATCGGCCGCGACGATGTTGAGCCCGGAAAGCTCGCGCACCACCTGCAGCGCCTGGAAGGAGTTCGGCCCGCCCACCTCCGGCGTGCCGGTGCCGGGCGCGAAGGCCGGGTCGATGAAGTCGATGTCGTAGGAACAGTAGGTGGCGCCCCGGCCCAGGATCTCGCGCGCCTCGGCCATCACGTCCGGAATGCCGCGTGCGAACAGCTCCTCGATGGTGACGATCCGGATTCCATTGGCGCGGGCGAAATCGCGGTCGGCGGAATCGTAGGCGGTGCCACGAATGCCGATCTGCACGCAGCGCTTGGGATCCAGCAGCCCTTCCTCGACCGCCACCCGGAACGGGTTGCCGTGGGTCAGCGCCCGGCCGCCGAAGTAGGCGGGGAAGAGGTCGGTGTGGCTGTCGAAATGCACGAGGCCCAGCGGCGCGTCCTTGGCCAGCCCACGCAGCACCGGCAAGGTGCAGAGATGATCGCCGCCGGCCGAGAGCGGCCGCACCCCCGCCGCCTTCAGCCCGAGGTAATAGGCCTCGATCCGCTCCAGCGTGTCGTGCAGATCCACCGGGTTGGGTCCCACATCGCCCAGATCGGCGACATTCGCCACCTCATAGGGCCGCAGGCCGGTGACCGGATGCTCCGCCCGGATCATCGTCGAGGCGTCGCGCAGCTGCCGCGGCCCATGCCGCGCGCCCGGCCGGTTGGAAGTACCGCCGTCCCAGGGCAGGCCGACGATGCCGATATCGACCGAAGCGAAGCGGTCGTGCCCGACCGGCACCAGCGGCAAGCGCATGAAAGTCGGCACCCCGGCGAAGCGCGGCAGCTCCATGCCGGAGATGGGTTTGAAGAACGGATCGGACATGGCGGAATCCCCTCGGACTGGGCGGTGGCGGGGGCGAGCCTCGCCGGTCAGGCGCGCCACCGCAAGGGGCTATTCCTCAAGCTCGGCATCCCAGTAGAGGAAGTCCATCCAGCTGTCGTGCAGATAGTTCGGCGGGAACTTCCGGCCCACGTTCTGCATGTCCTCGGCCGAGGGCGCCTGCGGCGGTCGGCGCAGGCTCATGCCGGCCTGGCGCAGGCTCTTGGAGCCCTTGTGCAGGTTGCAGGGCGAGCAGGCCGCCACCACGTTTTCCCAGCTGGTGATGCCGCCGCGCGAGCGCGGCACCACATGGTCGAAGGTCAGATCCCCCTTCGCGCCGCAGTACTGGCAGCAGAATTCGTCCCGCAGAAAAAGATTGAAGCGCGTGAAGGCTACGCGCTTCTGAGGTTTGACGAACTCTTTCAGCACCACCACCGAGGGTATCCTGATCTCGGTCCTCGGACTGCGGACATAGGCATCGTATTCCGCCACGATCGAGACCCGGTCGAGGAAGGCCGCCTTGATCGCCTCCTGCCAGGGCCAGAGCGACAGCGGATAGTAGGACAAGGGCCGGTAATCCGCGTTCAGCACCAGCGCCGGAAAATGCCGCAGCGCCGCGGGTTCCCTGACAAAATTCGTCCTGAAATCCCCGTCCATCCCGACCGACTCCGCTTCCGCCCCCTGCCGGGCAAGCTACCCCGGGGCGGGACGCGCCCGCCCCTCATGATTTGACTATATATGGCGTGAACCGCCTGACAAGCCCCACAACATGCGGCGTGCCTGCGGAGAACTCCTACAGAGCCAAGTTCACAGTTGAATGACAATTCGCGGCTTTCGCCGGCCCGCCCCCCGTGCGCCCCGCGCCCCCCGTCCAGCCGGCCGCGGCGGCTCAGCCCGGCAGGTGGTCGCGCAAGAAGCCAAGCGCCGCGCCCAGCCCATCGGCGGCGATGCCATGGCCGGTGCCGCGGCTGATATGGGTATAGGTCGCCACCCCCGCTCCGGCCAGCGCATCGGCCGCCTCCGGCAGCGCCGCCGGCGGCACCACCTCGTCGGCGTCGCCGTGGACCAGCAGCACCGGCGGGCGCGAGACGATCTCGTCCTTGAGCCGCTCCGGGGCGATCAGCCGGCCGGAGAAGCCCACCACGCAGGCGCAGGGCGCGGGCCGGCGCGGCGCCACCGCCAGTGCCATCATCGTCCCCTGCGAGAAGCCGACCAGCGCCAGATCCGCCGCGGTCAGCCCCTCCTCGGACAGCCGGGCGTCGAGGAACCCGTTCAGATCCGCCATTGCCGCCAGCATCCCCGCCTGGGCCGCCGCTTCCGAGGAGCCGTCGAGCCAGGGGATCGGGAACCATTGATAGCCGAAGGGATTGCCGGCGCAGCGCTCGGGCGCGTCCGGCGCGACGAAGGCGGTATGCGGCAGATGCGGGCCCAGCGGATCGGCCAGGCCTAGCAGATCCGCGCCATCGGCGCCGTAGCCATGCAGGAAGACGACCAGGCTCTTGACCTCGCCCGCCGCCGGCCCGCGCCGGCCGAACCGCAGATCCCGCGTCATGTCACCCCCTCGCGCAGCTTCACCGCGCGGTAATAGGCCCAGAGCAGCCGCGCCGCAACGCCCCGCCAGGGCCGCCAGGCCTCCGCCAATTCGCGCAGCGCCGCCTCGCCCGGCCGCTCTGGCAGCTCGAAGATCAGCCGCGCCGCCTCCTGCAGCGCCAGATCGCCGGCGGCGAAGGCATCCGCCCGGCCTAGCGCGAACATCACGTAGATCTCGGCCGTCCAGCGCCCGATTCCGGGCAGCGCCACCAGGCGGGCCACCACCTCGGCCTCCTCCGCCTGCTCGAGCGCCGCATAGTCCAACCCGGCTGCGGCCAAAGCGCGCAGGTAGCGCACCTTGGGCCGCGACAGGCCGCAGCCCCGCAGCGCCTCCTCGCTGGCCGCCGCCACCGCTTCGGCGTTGTGAAACCCCGCCGCCCGCAGCCGCGCCTCGATCGCCCGCGCCGAGGCGACCGAAACCTGCTGGCCCACGATCGCCCGCATCAGCGCGCCAAAGCCGCCCGCTTCGCGCCGCAGCGGCAGCGGCCCGGCGAGTTCCAGCGCGGCGGCGAACCGCGGCTCGCGCGCGGCCAGCCAGGCCGCGCCTTCGGCCACGCAGGCCTCCGTCTCGATGATCCGCCCGACCATGCCGCGCCCCCTCGGCGACAACCTATCGCCTGGGGCGGCGGCGGCAAGCGCCCCCCGTCGCGCGCGCCGAAGCACACACCCCCTTGCCGCTCCCGGCGCCGCCCACTACCGATGGCGCATGACCGAGACCCTCGCCCTTCCCATGCGCGACAGCCGCGCCCGCCGCAATGTCGCCGTTCTCGTCGCCGCCCAGGCGCTGATGGGCGCGCAGATGCCGATGATCTTCACCATCGGCGGACTGGCCGGCCAAAGCTTGGCGCCGACGCCCTGCTTCGCCACCCTGCCGATCACGCTGATCGTGGTGGGGTCGATGCTGACCGCCACGCCACTCTCCGCGCTGATGCAGAAATGGGGCCGGCGCGCCGGCTTCCTCACCGGCGCGATCGGCGGCATGTGCGGCGCGACGATCGGCGCCCTGGGGCTGATGCAGGCCTCCTTCCCGCTGTTCCTGGCGGGCTCGCTGCTGACCGGCATCTACATGTCGGCGCAGGGTTTCTACCGCTTCGCCGCCGCCGATACCGCCTCGGATGCCTTTCGGCCCAAGGCGATCTCCTATGTGATGGCGGGCGGCCTGGTCTCCGCGGTGATCGGCCCGCAGATCGTCAAGGTCACGGCCGAGGCGATGGTGGTGCCCTTCCTCGGCACCTATCTCGCCGTCATCGGGCTCAACCTGTTGGGCTTCCTGCTGTTTCCGCTGCTCGACATCCCGAAACCGCCGGTCCCGGCCCCGGACGCGCCGCGCGGCCGCTCGCGGCGCGAGCTGATCACCACGCCGCGCATCGCGGTGGCGGTGATCTGCGCCACCGTCTCCTATGCGCTGATGAACCTGATGATGACCTCGGCGCCGCTCGCGGTGGTCGGCTGCGGCTTCCACACCGCCGATGCCGCCAATGTCGTCACCGCCCATGTTCTGGCGATGTATGTGCCGTCTTTCTTCACCGGTTACGTGATCGCCCGGATCGGGGTCGAGAAGGTGATCGCCACCGGGCTGGTGATCCTCGCCGGCGCCGGGCTGATCGCGTTGACCGGCGTCGACCTGACCCATTTCTTCGGCGCGCTGATCCTGCTGGGCATCGGCTGGAACTTCGGCTTCATCGGCGCCACCAGCATGCTGGCCGCCGCCCATGCGCCGGAAGAG
>JAKAJW010000130.1 GCA_021813645.1 Pseudomonadota bacterium
CACCCAGTCCTGCAGGGACCGCAACTCGGCAAGGCTCAGGTTCTCGCCCTTCAGCGCGTATTGATAGACCCAGCCCACGCCCGTTGCATCCGGCCCGAGCGCAGGTGTTACCCCGTCCGGCAGACGCGCGGCGGCAGCATTGAGGTATTCCAGCACGCGCGAGCGGGCCCAGTAGGGGTCCACGCCATCTTCGAAGATGATGTAGACGAAAGAGATGCCGAAGAACGAGAACCCTCGCACCACGCGTGACTGTGGCACGGTCAGCATGGCCGAAGTGAGGGGATAGGTGACCTGATCCTCGACCACCTGCGGCGCTTGGCCGGGATATTCGGTCAGCACGATCACCTGCACATCCGATAGATCGGGGATGGCGTCGATCGGCAGTGTGCGCAGGGACCAAAGGCCCGCAGCCACGGTAAAGACGGTGGCAAAGAGCACAAGCAGCACGTTGCGGGCCGACCATTCGATAATGCGGGTGATCATGGGTTGGCCTCCGGGGTGGATCCGGGCGCTGCAAGGGCAGCCAAAGCCGCATTGAGGTTGCTTTCGGCGTCGATCAAGAAGGTGGCAGAACTCACCACTACGTCGCCCGCGCCCACGCCGCTGACGATCTCGATCATGCCGCCGCCCTTGCGCCCTACGGTCACCGGTTCAGGCCGGAACCGCCCTTCGCCCAGATCAAGAATCACCACCTGCCGGTCACCGGTGTCGATCACAGCCCCTTCCGGCACTTGCACCACGGGCGCGCCGCCGAGCACAATTTCGACCTCAGCGAACATGTTGGCGCGCAGGCGCCCGTCCGGGTTCGGCAATTCAATCCGCAGCTTTCCGGTTCGGGTCATCATATCGACTTCGGGGTAAATGGTGTCGATACGGCCCGAAATCGGGCCATCTGTGAGGCCGCGAAAGCTCACCCGAACCTCTGTTCCTACTGCAATCTCCATCAGCGCCGCTTCAGGCACTTCGGCGATGACCCAGACGGTCGAGGTGTCAGCGATGCGAAACAGCGTCTCACCCGCTTCCGACATCATGCCTTCGACCGCCATCCGCTCCAGCACCACGCCGCTGCGCGGGGCCATGATCGGAATACTCACCGTCGTCTGGCCCTCGGCCGCGATGCGGTCGATCACTTCTCCCGGCACGCCGAGGTTTTCCAATCTTTGCCGCGCGCCCTCCCTCAACCGCCCTTCCGACCGCACGTCTGTTAGGAACTGTGCAAGAGCGGCAGCGATCTCGGGTGAATAAAGCGTCGCGAGCGGTGCGCCTTCGGCGATCGTGCTGCCCGTGGTCACATCGGCAACGGTTTCTATGAAGGCGTCGGCGCGCAGCGAGATCACGCTGATCCGGCGTTCGTCCAGTTCCACGATGCCTGGCGCGCGCAATGTTGCCGCCAGGGGTGCCAACACTGCTTCGGCAGTTCGAACCCCGGTGCGCTGCAACTTGCCAGGGCTGACAGTGACTGAGCCGTCATCACTGTCTTCACCGTCATAGACGGGGATGTAATCCATCCCCATTGAGTCCTGCTTCGGCACTGGCGAGGTGTCTGGCAGGCCCATCGGGTTGCGGTAGTAGAGGATGGTCCGCTCACCTGTTTCCGCCATTGCCATATCTGAACTAGGCTCGGGCGCAGGGCCCAGCGAGAGATCCTCGCTGGCGAGGACAGGCAAGAAGGCCCGCCCATCCGCCGTTTGCTGCTCGGATACCGACCATTCGGGCAACCCATCCGGATGCCTCCAGTAGATCACCGGACCGGTCGGCTCTGCTTCAGGGGCGTCAGCACCCGGCATGGCGACTGCGTCATTGCCCATCAACACGCCAAGCTGCAGCTCAGCCATGCCTATCAGGCTGGCCACGGTGATTCCCTTTTCTCCAGCGGTCAGTCCGATCCATCCGGCAGTGCCTGCGACAAGGACTGCGGCAGTCAGCTTGCCAACCGCGCTCATGGCTCGGCTCGCAATTCCAGTTCTGCCTTCACGGTTTCCGGTTCACCCTGCACCTTGGCCGCCACCGAAAACCGCCATCCACCCGCCATGGTGAGATCCGTGCTGAACAGGTAAGTGCCCGGACCTTCGACCGGCAATGCGGTGACGGGGGAGGTCATCGTCTCCATCCCGTCGGGGGCCATGTCCATGCGCGTGGCATAAATAACCGCGCCCTCGACCGGCTGGCCGGTGCGAAGATCGGTCAGACGAAGTTCAATCGTTACCCCAGAACCGACACGATGGTCGGTCGAGACAATCTCGAAACGGTAGTCGTCTGCACCTGCCCAGAGGGCAGATGCGCCGATGAGAAGTGCCAGAACGGAGCCGCAAATGCGGCAGAACATGTTTGTCATGAGGAAGACCCTTTGATTGCAGCGACAGGGCACCCGCGAAGCCAATTGGCGCAGGTGCAAACGGCATCATCCGCGCGCTGACGCACGCGGCAGGGTCAAATGCGGGGAGGTCGCCTCAAGCCATCCGGCGGAAGCCCGGATGGTGGATGCAAGTCAGGAAGCATTAGGACTGCAGCAGATGCCTCCTCAGATACAGAAAGCCCGGGGGCTTGTACCAGAGCAAGCAATGTCATCCCGCCACGCGCCATCATTTCGCAGGCGACGCCGCATGCCTGGTCATCAGGGCAATCGCCTTCGCAGCACGGATCGGCTGCTGCCGCGATCTCCGCTGCAAGTCCGGCCGATACCTCACTGACTGTGGCCCCGAACAGGGACACAGCCAAAAGCACTGCTAAAAAGGGTCGGACTATCCACGACATTCAGATTGCATGACATGAGAAGAAAAATTCGGCAACGCACATCCGGTTGAACGGAGTGCCGTTGATGCTCTAGCGGCCCGGGGCGGCTTTTTCGGAAGAAGCGGTGCTGGCTTGAATGGTGAGTGTTGCGGGTGCGGTTAATGCGTCGCTTCTGTCTCCGGATGCCGATGATTGGTCTCGCAAAGCGAATGGTCGCCCAGAACTTCGATGACACGGCAATCGGCGATCTTGCCGCCTGCACATTGCACGACCATCCGTTCAAGTTCGGCCTTCAGCGCGGTCAGACGCGCAATGCGGCTTTCAACCTCTGCCAGCTGTGCCTTAGCGATGGCATCGGCAGCAGCGCAGGACTGATCCGGTCGGTCCGACAGGCTCAGCAGGTCGCGGATCGCTTCGAGCGTGAAGCCCAGATCGCGGGCGTGCCGGATGAAGGCCAGCCGCCCCTGCGCTTTGCGGCTGTAGAGTCTCTGGTTGCCCGCGCTGCGCTCGGCTTCGGGAAGTAGGCCGATCTGCTCGTAATAGCGGATCGTCGGTACCTTCACCCCGGCGGCCTCGCCCAACTTTCCGATAGTCAGCATCAGATTCTCCTTGAAGCTATAGTTGCTAGAGACATTAGGTTCCTGATTCGATGAAAGCAACTGCCCGCTCAGCGGCAGGAGGAATGACGATGTCGGAAGCTGCACGCGAAACATCCTGTGACTGGACGGTGACGGGCATGGACTGCGGGTCCTGCGCGACCAAGATCAAGGATGCGGTGACGCGCCTGCCGGGGGTAAGCGGCGTCGAGGTTGGCATCATGTCGGAACGCCTGCGCTTGACGCTGGATGAGGCACAAACCGGGCGGGACAAGATCGAGAAGACCGTCCGTGCGCTTGGCTATGAGATTGCGCCGCGCGCCGCCGGTGCGAAGAAGGACTTCGTTTTGCCGGGGGCCCAATCCGTACCTGAGCAGAGCGACATGCATCAAGATCATGATCACGCCGCCCACGCCGCCGCTGGTCACGATCATTCTGGTCACGACCACGGCCCTAAGGCGGCCAGCACCAAGCGCGACGATAGCGGTCACGGCAGTCCCGGTCATGTCCATGACGATCCCGCCGACCGGGGCAAGCGCTGGTATCAGACCGCCAAGGGCAGATTGGTCATCTTTACCGCCCTTCTGCTGGGTGCCGCTTGGGTCATTGAATATCTTGCACCCGAGATCGGTAAATGGGCCTTCGTTGCCGCTTGCTTGATCGGCGTGGCCCCGGTAGCGCAGCGCGCCTTTGCGGCGCTGCGGATGGGACAGCCCTTCACCATCGAAAGCCTGATGACGATTGCCGCCGTCGGCGCGCTGTTCATCAATGCTGCCGAAGAGGCGGCACTGGTGGTGTTTCTGTTCGCCGTGGGCGAGGTGCTGGAAGGCGTGGCCGCCGGCAAGGCGCGAGACGGGATCCGGGCGCTGGCCAATCTTGTGCCGAAGACGGCGCAACTCGTTACAGGTGACAGCACGCGCGAGGTTCCAGCCGCAAGCCTGTCTGTGGGCCAGACAGTCCTTGTCCGCCCCGGTGACCGGATTCCGGCCGATGGCGAGATCGTGGATGGCACTTCGGGCGTGGACGAAAGCCCGGTCACTGGGGAAAGCGTGCCCAAGACGCGCGGCCCCGGGGACGCGGTTTTTGCAGGCGCAATCAACACCGAGGCGGCCCTGCGGGTCAAAGTGACCAAAGGTCCCGAGGACAACACCATCGCCCGCATCATCCGTCTGGTTGAAGAGGCCGAAGAGGCGCGTGCCCCGACCGAACGCTTCATCGACCGGTTCAGCCGCTGGTACATGCCTGCCATCGTCGGCGTCGCGGCGCTGGTCATCGTGGTGCCACCGCTGGTCTTCGGCCAGCCCTGGGACACTTGGGTTTACCGCGGCCTTGCCCTCCTGCTGATCGGCTGCCCTTGTGCGCTGGTCATCTCGGTCCCCGCCTCCATCGCTTCGGCCATGTCCACCGGGGCGCGGCGTGGGCTGTTGATGAAGGGCGGTGCCGTGATCGAAGCGGCGGCGAAGGTGGATGTTGTGACCTTCGACAAGACCGGGACGCTGACGCATGGTCGCCCGCAGGTGACGGATCTGGTGCCGTTCGGGACGACCACCGAAGCTGAACTTCTGGCCGTGGCGGCAGGCGTCGAGACCGGCTCGAGCCACCCGCTGGCGATTGCGATCCTGAACAAGGCCAAGGACGCTGGCGTTTCTGCGCTGCCCTCGCAAGACGCAAAGGCGCTGATGGGCAAGGGCGTTGTTGCAACCGTGGGCGGCGCTGCGGCCTATGTGTCCTCGCCCCGCTACGCGATGGAGCATGGCGGGCTGGATGGCCTTGGCCTTCGGCAGGCGACGATTTTTGAGGAGGACGGCAAGACCGCGGTCGCCGTGTTTCGCGAAAAGGCCCCGCTCGGTCTGATCGCCATGCGGGACGAGCCGCGTGCGGATGCGAAAGACGCGGTGCGCCAGTTGAAGGCCATGGGGGTGACTGCGGTCATCCTGACCGGCGACAACCCGCGCACGGCCGCTGCGATCGCCGGAGGCCTCGGCCTGAAGTTCGAGGCAGACATGATGCCGGAGGACAAGCTTGCCTACATCCGCGAGATCGGAAGTAAAGGTGGCGTGATGATGATCGGCGACGGCATCAACGACGCCCCCGCGCTCAAACAGGCAAGCGTTGGCGTGGCGATGGGATCGGGCACTGATGTGGCGCTGGAAACGGCCGATGCGGCCATTCTTCGTGACCGGGTGACCGACATTCCCGCCACGATCCGTCTGTCGCGCGCAGCAATGGCCAACATCCGCCAGAATGTGACCATAGCGCTCGGGCTGAAAGCCGTCTTCCTCGTGACCTCGGTCTTTGGTCTGACCGGCCTCTGGATCGCGATCCTCGCCGACACGGGTGCAACCGTGCTTGTGACGCTAAACGCCCTGCGTCTGCTGCGGTTTAACCCGGAACGCGAGGGCTGAGCAGATGATCTCCGGTTTTGGCTGGGCCGCGCTGGCCCTTCTTTTCGGTTATCTGGCGCTGTTCTTCTGGGGCAGCGCCCTGGCCGCACAAGCGGCGGGGCGTCCGGTCTGGCTGTTTGCCCGTGCCACCGGGCGCGACCGGCTGGCGGCAATCGGTTTCCGCGCGGCCTTTGCATTCGCCTTCTTCGGGCCGCTCCTCTGGCTCGCCGTTCCCGCGCTCCACAAGGTTGACCCGCTCTGGACCGAGGGGCGTGCTGTCCTTCTAGGCTTGGTCGGGGTCTTTGTCGCAGGGCTTGGCGCGATGGTGGCCTTTGCCGCTCAGATGTCGATGGGATCATCCTGGCGCGTCGGCGTGGTCAGCGGCGAAACCGGCGATCTGGTCTCCGGCGGGCTTTACCGGTTCAGCCGCAACCCGACCTTTGTGGGACAAGCGGCACTGCTGGCAGGTGTTGCGATGGCGGTTCCCTCTTTCCCTACAGTCCTCGCCCCAGTCCTGTTTCTCTGGTCGGCCAGCGCGCAAGTGCGGTCCGAAGAGGCCGCCCTGCGCATGGCAATCGGGCCGGACTATGATCGTTACGCCGCGTCGGTCCCACGCTGGATCGGCATCAAGAGCAAGGCCGTAAAATGACAAGGGTGATGCTGATTTCGCTGATTGCTGCCGCAGTGGTGGCAGACCAGTTGACCAAGACCGCAGCGCTGTCGCTGCTGTCGCAGGGGACTGCGGTCCCGGTCCTGCCGGGCTTCAACCTTTCCCTCGGGTTCAATACGGGCGCGAGCTTTGGCATGATGGGCGGGTTCATGGCAGGTAAGCCCCTCCTGATGGCGGCGCTGACGGGCGCGCTGACCTT
>JAKAJW010000194.1 GCA_021813645.1 Pseudomonadota bacterium
GAAATTCGCCATCGACGTGTCCGAGGGCACCCCGGCCTCGGCCAGCGCCTCGGCCAGCGCGCGCCGCAGCCGGGCGTTCTCGGCCTGGCAGCGCGCCACCCAGGCCTGGTCGCGCACCGCCGCCTCGGCGGTGTCGAGCTGGGCGTTCGACAGGTTGAACGGCCCGCGGATGCGGTTCAGCACGTCGATAATCGCCTGCGGCCCGTAGCCCCAGCCGATCCTGAGGCCGCCGAGCCCGTAGATCTTCGAGAACGTCCGCGTCATCACCACGTTGTCGCGCCGCGAGACCAGGCCCGCATGGCCGTCGAAACCTTCGACGAATTCGGCATAGGCGCCGTCCAACACCAGGATCGCCTGCGCCGGCAGCCCCGCCGCCAGCCGCTCCACCTCGGCGGCCGCGATCATCGTGCCGGTCGGGTTGTTCGGATTGGCCAGGAAGACGAGCTTGGTCCGGTCGGTGCAGGCGGCGAGGATGGCATCGACATCCACCACCCGCTCGCGCTCGGGCACGGCGATCGGCGTCGCGCCCACCGCGCGGGCCGAGATGTCATACATCAGGAAGCCGTGCTCGGTGCGGATCACCTCGTCGCCCGGGCCGGCATAGGCCTGGCAGAGGAAGGTGATGATCTCGTCCGAGCCCACGCCGCAGATGATCCGCGCCGGGTCGAGCCCATGCACCTCGCCGATCGCCTTGCGCAGGCTCGCATGGTCGGTCGACGGATAGCGGTGCAGCTGCCCCACGGCGCGCTGATAGGCCTCTTTCGCGGCGTCGGAGAAGCCCCAGGGATTCTCGTTCGACGACAACTTCACGACATTCTGGCCCGAGCCCTTGCCACCGACATAGAGCTCGATGTCCATGATGCCGGGTTGCGGGCGGATCGCGTCAGTCATGGCAACCTCCGAAACGTCGGCGCCTCAATACTGGCGGCCGCCCGCCAAGGCCAGCGGCATTTCGCTCAATGCTTGCCGCTGCGCCCCAGCAGCCAGTCGGTCAGCGCCAGCAGCACGCCGGTCACCACGAAGGCGAGGTGGATCACCACCATCCAGAACAACTGACCCTCGTGGCCGGCGGTGTCGAAGCCCGGCTCGCCGATCTCCATGAAGCGCTTCAGCAGCGAGATGCCCGAGATCGCCACGATCGAGGCGATCAGCTTGATCTTCAGCCCCTGGAAATCGACCTTGCCCATCCAGTCCGGCCGGTCCTCCTCCGGGCCGATGTCGAACTTCGACACGAAGTTCTCATAGCCCGAGAACAGCACGATCAGCACCAGATTGGCCGCCAGCGTCAGGTCTATCAGCGTCAGCCCGGCCAGGATCACCCCCTCGCCGGTCATCTTGGCCAGCGTCTCGGCGTAGTGGATCAGCTCCTGGGCGAAGACGAAGACCATGCCGATCAGCGCCAGCATCAGCCCGAAATACATCGGCGCCATCAGCCAGCGCCCAGCGAAGAGCAGCCGCTCGAACCCGCGTTCCACCGTCGGCTTTTGCTGCATCCCGCCCCCGCGCGCTGACCCCGGCCGAAACCGTCCCCCAAGGGAAGCCAGCACCGGCCGAAAATGCAAGAGGCCCGCGCGACGGCGGGCCTCTCCGGTCGATCTGCCGCAGGCGGATCAGTTCTTGGCGTAGTATTCGACGACCAGGTTCGGCTCCATGTGCACCGGATAGGGCACGTCGCCGAGCGCCGGGGTGCGCACGAATTTCGCCGTCATCTTGGAATGGTCGGCCTCGATGTAGTCGGGCACGTCGCGCTCGGTCAGCGCCACCGCTTCCAGCACCAGGGCCAGTTGCTTCGACTTCGCCCGGACCTCGACCACGTCGCCTTCCTTCACCCGGTAAGAGGCGATGTTGACGCGCTTGCCGTTCACCGTGACATGGCCGTGGTTCACGAACTGGCGGGCGGCGAAGATCGTCGGCACGAACTTGGCGCGGTAGATCACCGCGTCCAACCGGCGCTCCAAGAGGCCGATCAGGTTCTCGCCGGTGTCGCCCTTGACCCGCTCGGCCTCGGCGTAGATCTTGCGGAACTGCTTTTCGGTCACGTCGCCGTAGTAGCCCTTCAGCTTCTGCTTGGCGCGCAGCTGGGTGCCGAAGTCCGACAGCTTGTTCTTGCGGCGCTGGCCGTGCTGGCCCGGGCCGTACTCGCGCTTGTTGAGCGGCGATTTCGGACGACCCCAGATGTTTTCGCCCATCCGGCGGTCAATTTTGTACTTGGCAGAGGTGCGCTTGGTCACCGCTGATCTCCTTCTGTGGCCCCGAGGGGCGATGTGAAGGGCGTTGTCCTCTTCCCCCGCCTTTCGGCTTCCGGGACGACAGGCTTCCCCTTGCGGGGCCCACCAACACCAATGAAATGTCCGGCCACCTGGGCCGGAACGGGGGGCTTATACAGCCCGCGGCGCGACTGTCAATGCCTGGACCGGCCGAACGCGGGCCGGCCCCGCGCGTCTTCCCACGCGCGACTCACCAATGCGGCGGGCGCTGGTCAGCCAGCGGGATCGCGCCGCCGCCGGCCGCCTCGCGCTCGGCCTCGCGCTCCAGCAGCAGCTGCAGCCGGCGGCCCATCGTCGCAAGCTCGCGCGACTGGCCGGCCACCACGTCCGAGAGATCCTCGACCGTGCGGGCCAGATGGGCGATCTGTTCTTCCAAGGCGGTGATGCGATCGGTCATGGCGCGATCTTAGCCCGCCCCGGCCGCCACCGCCAGCGCCCCCGCCAGCGCCCTCCCTGGCAACTCCGCCCGCGCGCCCACCGGCGCCCCCGGCGAACACCCCCGCAAACGCCCTGCGCCTTGCCCCGCGCCGCCCCTTCGGCTAGAGAGCCGCGCGACGAGGTAGCCCATGCCGCAAGACAAAGCCCCGCGCCGCCCGCGCGCCGAAACCCCCAAGGGATTCCGCGACTACTTCGGCGCGGAAGTGACCGAGCGCGCCGAGATGTTGGCGCAGATCGCAGCGGTCTACCACCGCTACGGCTTCGATCCGCTGGAAACCGCCGCCGTCGAGACGGTCGAGGCGCTCGGCAAGTTCCTGCCCGATGTCGACCGCCCGAACGAGGGCGTCTTCGCCTGGCAGGACGAGGACGGCGACTGGCTGGCCCTGCGCTACGACCTCACCGCGCCGCTGGCCCGGGTCGCCGCCCAGTTCCGCAACGACCTGCCCTTCCCCTACCGCCGCTATGCCATGGGGCCGGTCTGGCGCAACGAGAAGCCGGGGCCGGGCCGGTTCCGCCAGTTCTACCAATGCGACGCCGATACCGTCGGCGCGCCCACCGTGGCGGCGGATGCCGAGATCTGCGCCATGCTGTCGGACGCGCTGGAGCAGGTCGGCATCCCGCGCGGCGACTATCTGATCCGGGTCAACAACCGCAAGGTGCTGAACGGGGTGATGGAAGTCGCCGGCATCCTCGACCCCGCCGATCCCGACCGCTTCGCCCATGAACGCGGCATCGTGCTGCGCGCCATCGACAAGATCGACCGTCTGGGCGAGACCGGCGTGCGCGCGCTGCTCGGCGCGGGCCGGCTCGACGAGTCGGGCGACTTCACCAAGGGCGCCGGGCTCGCCGCCGAACAGGCCGAGGTGGTAATGGGCTTCATGGCCGCCCGCCGCGAGACCGGCGCCGCCACCGCCGCCCGCCTGCGCGAGCTGGTCGGCCCCTCGCAGACCGGCAGCGACGGCGTGGCCGAGCTCGAGACCATCGCCGAACTGCTGGACCGGCAGGGCTACGGCGCCGACCGCATCCTGCTCGATCCCGGCGTCGTCCGCGGCCTGGGCTATTACACCGGCCCCGTCTTCGAGGCCGAGTTGACTTTCGAGATCCTCGACGAGAAGGGCCGCAAACGCAGCTTCGGCTCGGTCGCCGGCGGCGGCCGCTACGACGATCTGGTGAAGCGCTTCACCGGCCAGTCGGTGCCCGCCACCGGCATCTCGATCGGCGTCGACCGGCTTCTGGCGGCGCTGCGCGCCAAGGGCCGGATCGGCGGCGAAGCCGCGCCGGGCCCCGTCGTCGTCACCGTGATGGACCGCGACCGGATGGCCGATTACATGGCCATCGTCGCCGAGCTGCGCGCCGCCGGCATCCGCGCCGAGGCCTATCTCGGCAATCCGAAGAACTTCGGCAACCAGCTCAAATACGCCGACCGGCGCGCCGCCCCCATCGCCATCATCCAGGGCGCCGACGAGGCGGCCCGCGGCGTGGTTCAGATCAAGGATCTGGTGCTCGGCGCCAAGATCGCCGCCGCCGCCAGCCATGAGGAATGGAAGTCGCAGCCGGCGCAGACCGAGGTGGCGCGCGCCGATCTGGTCGCCGCCGTGCGCCGCATCCTGGACCGCGCGCCATGACCGGCGCGGCCGGGGCCGCGGCCAGGCGCGCCGCCGAGCGGATCGCGGCCGAACGGCTCTTCGCCCGGTTCCAGGCCGCCGGCGCCCTGCCGGTCGATGCCGAGATCCTGCTGCCCGCCGATACGCTGCTCGACCTCTACGGCGAGGACATCCGCGCCCGCGCCTATGTCACCGCCGATCCGCTGGAAGGCGAGATGATGCTGCGGCCGGATTTCACCGTGCCGGTGGTGCAGATGCACATGGCCCACGGCGCCGAACCCGCCCGCTACACCTACATGGGCGAGGTCTTCCGCCGGCAGGAACATCTTGGCCAGCGTGCCCGCGAGTATCTGCAGGTCGGCTACGAGCTCTTCGCCCGCGAGGCGCCGGAAGAGGCCGACGCCGAGGTCTTCGCACTGTTCGCCGAGCTGCTGGCGCCGCTGCGGCTGCGCGCCGCCACCGGCGACATCGGCATCCTGATGGCCGCCGTCCGCGGCCTCTCCACCTCCGAGCGCCGCCGCGCCGCATTGCTGCGCCACATCTGGCGGCCGCGCCGGTTCCGCGCCCTGCTCGACCGCTTCGGCGGCCGCAGCCCGCAGCCCGAGCCGCGCGCCAAGCTCTTGGCCGCGCTGACGTCGCGCCCGCTCGATCGGATGATCGCCGCCGCCGGCCCCGCCATCGGCCTGCGCGAGGCCGACGAGGTCGCCGCCCGCGCCGCTGCCCTGGCCGAGGATGCCGCCACCCCGCCGCTTTCGGGCGCCGAGGTCGACGCGCTCGACGACCTGCTCGACCTGCGCGACACCGCCCCCGCCGCGCTCGGCCATCTGCGCGACCTCGCGGTGGACCTGCCCTCGATCGGCGCGGCCGTCGACCGCTTCGCCCGCCGGCTCGACGCGCTTGCCCGTCACGGCATCGCCATCGAAGGGCTGGATTTCGAGGCCAGCCACGGCCGCACCACGCTGGAATATTACGACGGCTTCGTCTTCTCCTTCCATGCCGAGGGGGCGCCCGAGCTGCCGCCGGTCGCCTCCGGCGGCCGATACGACGCACTGACCAGGGTGCTCGGCCAGGGCCGTTCGATCCCGGCGGTCGGCGGGGTGATCCGCCCCGGCCTGATCGTCGCGCTGCAGGAGGGCGCGGCATGAGCCTGAAGATCGGCGTGCCGTCCAAGGGCCGGCTGATGGACAAGACCTTCGAATGGTTCGGCAGCCGGGGCGTCGAGATGCGCCGCGCCGGGGCGGAACGCGAATATTCCGCCCGGGTCGACGGCGCCGACGGTGTCGAGGCGGTGCTGCTCTCGGCCGGCGAAATCCCGCGCGAACTGGCCGCCGGCCGCATCCATCTCGGCGTCACCGGCTCCGATCTGGTGCGCGAGAAACTGGCCGATTGGGAAGAGCAGGTCACCGCGCTGGCCCCGCTCGGCTTCGGCTTCGCCGATCTCGTCATCGCCGTGCCCGCCTTCTGGATCGATGTCGACACGCTCGACGATCTCGACGCCGCCGCCGCCGCCTTCCGCGCCAGCCACGGCCACCGGCTGCGCATCGCCACCAAATACCACCGCCTGGTGCGCGACTTTCTGCGCGAACAGGGCGTCGCCGACTACCAACTGATCGACAGCCAGGGTGCGACCGAGGGCACGGTGAAGAACCTCGCCGCCGAGGCCATCGCCGACATCACCTCGACCGGCGAGACGCTGCGCGCCAATCACCTGAAGATCCTCGCCGACGGCCTGATCCACCGGTCCGAAGCGACGCTGTTCGCCGCCCATGCGGCCGATTGGGGCAATGGCGCCCGCCCGGTGCTGCAGAACCTCGCCGCCCGGCTGTCCCTCGACCTGCCCGGGCCGCTCTGACGCGCCGGATGCGGTGCAACGTCGGTGTATTATCGGTGCGAAATCGGTGCCAAATCGGCATGCCGATTTGCCAGCCGGCCCAAAGGCTTGCGCAGCGGATCCCGGTCAGGGTCCGGAAAGCCGGCACGCCGGGCTAGGATTCCGTTAACCGTCCGCAGAGGCTCAGCGCACGCCGATCTCGGCCAGCGCGGCGGCCAGCGCCGGCGGCAGCGCATCGCCCTCGACGCGGCTCAGCCGAAGGTCGCGCGGCGCCTCGGCGGGATCGAGGTAGCGCCAGCCCTGGAACGCCCGGCGCGGCTGCGGCTCGGTGCGGATCACCTCGGGGTCGAGCAGGATGGCGCAGCGCAGGATCCCGTCCGCCCCGCGCCGCTCCTCCAGCCCGACGATCCGCTGC
>JAKAJW010000345.1 GCA_021813645.1 Pseudomonadota bacterium
AGGGGCGGCAGTTGCCGCTCGCCGCGCCGGTCGGCGAGCGCGGCGATCAGGGATCGAATGTCTGCGGGGGTCTGGACGAAGGAAAAGCCGATCAGATCGGCGTGTTCGGCGGCAAAGTCGAGCGCGCGCAGGTCAGCCTCGGTGAGGGCCGGGATGTCGACGTCGACGCCGGGCAGGTTGACCCCTTTCTCCGGCTTGAGACGGGCGCCCTTGGCCGCAGCCACCGTCACTTCCAGTTCCGCCCGGCCGACGCCAAGCGCGACGACCCGGGCGCCGATCTTGCCGTCGTCGATCCAGACCCGGGCGCCGGGGCTGAGCTGCGCGATCATCTCGGGGTGGGACAGCGTCGCGGTCGGAATTGTGTCCGGCGCGCCAAACTGGCTCGCGAGCACGAAGCGATCGCCGCGGTAGAGGCGAACCTTCTTGTCGGTGTCGAGCGCCAGGATGCGCACCTTGGGTCCGGCAAGGTCCATGGCGATCTTGACGCTGCGGCCTTCCGGCGTGACGGCGCGGGCATTCGCGATCATGGCCGCCCAGGCGTCCGGACCGTCGTGGGCGCTGTTGATCCGCAGCACGTCGGCGCCGGCGGCGAGGATCCGGGCGACCAGGGCCGGGTCGGTCGCCGCCTCGGATGGCAGCGTGGCCATGATGCGGGAGCGCGGGCCGGTTGCGCGCGGGCCGAACAACTCGCGACTGCGGTGCGCCAGCCGGCTGGCGCCCTGGGTGAGGGCGTCCGGCGCGGGGAAGGGCTCTGCCGGCAGGCCGGCGATTGCCGCGAGCGCGGCCGAGACCGCATCGAGCGAGGCCGCGACATGCGCTTCGCAGCGGCCGAGCGAGGACAGGCCGAGCGGCACCAGCGCATCCTGCAGGTCGCGCAGATCGTCGCGGCGAAGGGCGAGATAGCGGGCGAGGTTTTCCGCCGAGGGCAGGAAGCCGGGACGATGCAGCGCGGGTTGCCAGGTGGAGAGACTATGCCGTGCCTCGGCGGCCACGTCGCGCCGGATCTGGCGCAGCCGCTCATGTAGGGTGCGGGCGGTCGCGCTTGCGTCGATGCTCTCGCCGGGATTGTCCATCGCCTGCCTCCGTCCCACGCGGGGCGATTATAGGGCGATTGTGACGGAGGCGTGTCGGTTCTTCTCGGCGCGTTGTCGCAGACTAGATGTTGAGCGGACGGTCGCCGGCGGCATCGCGCAGCCGGGTCGCGAGGCCAAGCTGGTCCAGGGTCTTCAGGAACGGCTTGGGGGGCAGTTCCTCGACGTTCTTCATCGCGCCCGCGTCCCAACTGCCATCGGCGATCAGCAGCGCGGCGGCCACCGCCGGCACACCGGCGGTATAGCTGATGCCCTGGCTGCCGACCTCGGCAAAGGCATCGGCATGATCGGCGACGTTGTAGATGAAGAGTTCCGCCGGCTTGCCGTCCTTCTCGCCCTTCACCAGATCGCCGATGCAGGTCTTTCCGGTATAATCGGGCGCCAGCGAGGCCGGGTCGGGCAGGCAGGCCTTCACCACCTTCAGGGGCACGACTTCCAGCCCTTCGGCCGTCTTCACCGGTTTCTCGGAGAGCAGGCCGAGGTTCTTCAATACGGTAAAGACTTGGATGTAGCGATCGCCGAAGCCCATCCAGAAGCGGATGGAGGGCACCTTCAGGGTCTGGCTCAGCGAATGGATCTCGTCATGGCCGGTCAGATAGGCCTTCTGCTTGCCGACCACCGGCAAATCCCATTCCTGGCCGACCTCGAACATCTGGTTGGAGACCCATTTTCCGCCCTGCCAGGACCAGACTTGGCCGGTGAATTCGCGGAAGTTGATCTCGGGGTCGAAATTGGTCGCGAACCAGCGCCCATGCGAGCCGGCGTTTATGTCGATGATGTCGATCTCGTCGATACGGTCGAAGTAGTCGTCGGCCGCCAACCGGGCATAGGCGTTCACCACGCCGGGATCGAAACCCGCGCCGAGGATGGCGGTGACGCCGGCCTTTGCGCAAGCCGCGCGTTTCTTCCATTCGTAGTTGGCATACCACGGCGGGCTTTCGCAGATCTTCGCCGGGTCTTCGTGGATGGCAGTGTCGACATAGGCCGCGCCGGTTTCGATGCAGGCGTCGAGGACGGTCATGTTGACGAAGGCCGAGCCGAGGTTCAGTACGATCTGGGCCCCGGTCTTGCGGATCAGTTCGGCCACCGCGCCGCTGTCCATCGCGTCGACGGCATGGGCCTGAAACAGGCCGGGCACCTTCATCGCCCGCTTGGCCTCGACGCTGTCGATCACTGCCTGGCATTTCGCCAGGGTCCGCGAGGCGATGTGCAGATCGCCCAGCCGATCGTTGTTCTGCGCGCATTTGTGCGCCACGACCTGGGCCACGCCACCGGCGCCGATGATGAGCACGTTGCGTTTCATCCTGTGCCTCCTTTCCGCATCAGCCGAGGCTGGCGCGGTAGTCCTCGTAACCGAAATCGCGGGCGAGCGTGACGGAACCGTCGAGCTCGCGGATCGCAATGGCGGGCATCTTCACTCCGTTGAACCAGTTCTTCTTGACCATCGTGTAACCGGCCGCGTCGAGGATCGAGAGCCGGTCGCCGACCTGCAGCGGTTCGGCGAAGCGGAATTCGCCGAAGATATCGCCGGCCAGGCAGGATTTGCCGCAGATCATGAAGTTGTGCGGGCCGGCGTTCGGGGCGAGCTTCGCGGGCTGCCGGTAGATCAGCAGGTCGAGCATATGCGCCTCAATCGAGCTGTCGACGATCGCCAGGCGCTTTTCGTTCTCCAGCACGTCGAGCACGGTGACTTCCAGCGTCGCCGTATTGGTGATCGCGGCCTCGCCAGGCTCCAGGTAGACTTGGACGTCGAAGCGCTCGGCGAAGGCCTTGAGACGCGCGGCCAGTGCCTCCACCGGATAGTCTTTGCCGGTGAAATGGATGCCGCCGCCGAGGCTGACCCAAGCGACCCTCTCCAACAGGGCGCCGAACTCCGCTTCGATCCGGGTGAGCTGATCGTCGAAGAGGGCGAAGTCTGCGTTCTCGCAGTTGTAGTGGATCATGAAGCCGGAGATGCGGTCGATCACGTCCATGATCTTCGCCGGGTCCCATTCGCCGAGCCGCGAGAACGGCCGGGCCGGGTCGGCGAGGTCGAAGCCCGAGGTGGAGAAGCGCGGGTTCAGCCGCAGGCCGCAGGCAATGCCAGCCGCGGCCGCGCCGAAACGCTCGAGCTGAGAGATCGAGTTGAAGATGATCTTGTCGGCGTAGGAGACTGCCTCGGCGATCTCGTGCGCTGCCCAGGCGACCGAATAGGCATGGGTTTCGCCGCCGAATTTCTCGCGGCCGAGCCGCAGCTCGAAAAGCGACGAGGAGGTGGTCCCAGCCATGTGCTGGCGCATCGTGTCGAACACCGGCCAGGTCGCGAAGCATTTCAGCGCCAAGAGCGCCTTGGCCCCCGACAGGGCCTGCAACCGGTCGATGACCTCCATGTTGCGCAAGAGCGCGGCACGGTCGATCAGGTAATAGGGCGTCTGAAGCATCGGCGAATCCCCCGGTGCCTGGGCTGGGTGAGGGGGGGCGTATAGGGGCATCGCCCCTGCGGCGCAAGCCTAACGCCGGTCTTGGCCCCTGTCGGCAAAGGGTGAGATGTCGCAGACGTAGTCGATGTGGATCACCCGTCGAGACATGCCGCCGTCGAGGATCAGCAACTGTCAGGCCATGAAGCCTGCGTTAAGGCCCATTGAGGGTCGTCCAACTGCGGCCAGTCAGATCATGCGGATCGCGTCGCGGTCCACGGCCAGCATATAGCCGCGCCGGGCGATGTTCTTCACCAAGAGCTCCGAGACGATCTGATTGCCGAGCGTGTCGCGCAACCGCTTGATGCGGGTGGCGCCGGCCGCCTCTTCGCAATCTGTCGCCGATTTGCCAGAGATCACCGATTCGAGCTCGGCGCCCGACAGCACCTCGTCGTCCATCCGCGCTTCGGCGAGCGCCGACAGGGTCTCGATCGCGGCCTCGGTCAGCTTGAATTCCAGATTGTTGATATAGACGGTGTTCTCCGCCCGGCTGATCAGCAGCGAGGAGACCTGGATGCCCACCGCCTGAATCGCCGAGATCCGCCGGTTCTGGGCGATGATCGTCACCAGGAAGACCAGCGCGGCGATCAGCAGCGCGGTGGAGAACAGGAGCAGCACGAAGATCACCATCCGGTAGGACGTTAGCACGTCCGAGAAGGCGGTGCCCGACTGGGCGAGGATTTCCAGCAATTTAATGTCGGAACTGGTGGTCAATGCGTTGTTCTGGGCGAAGATCTGCTCGACCCGCGCGTTGAAGGCATTGGCATCGGGCAGGTTCAGGAACAGGAAGACCGCCGCCGCCGAAAGGATGCCGACGATCGCCAGGATGCCGAAGGTCACCACGCGGTTGCCCGCGCGCAGCCTGTCAGTAACGGAGGTAATAGGCCCCGGCATTCGCCTTCCTCTGCGCCAGCCCCTCGGGTCCGAAGATGGACAGGACCGTCAGCAAGGTCCAGCCCCCCTTGGCGATGCGTTCGGCGACAATCGGCCGGGCCGCCGCAGGCGAGGCACAGGCCCCGCCCGCCAGCGCGATCACCCCGTAGCTGAGGCGCAGCGGACTGTCCTGCTTGGCCTTGTAATCGGCGTAGCAATCGGCCTGAGCCGGCGCTGCGGCGGCCAAGGCAAGCGCGAGCAGCGGCGCGGCGAGGGCAAGACGTGTGAGGCGTGAGCGGGTCATGGCCGGAGCATGGCCAAGTGCCGGCTGTAATTCAATAACTAGCGGCGGCCGCCGGCCTTGTTATCGCATAACAAGCCGCCGTTATTGCTCTGCGGCGGGGGGAGGGGGCATCTCGAGGTCAAGCGGCACGCAAGCCTGCGGCCGCAGCAACGAAACGAAAGGATGACCGAGATGACCATTGGCAAGAAAGTGACCATGAGCCTCGCCGCGGCCGCCCTCGCGCTGACCAGCTTCGCCGCCGCCCCCGCGCAAGCGAGCGACCGCGCCGCGATCGAACTGCTGGCGGGCGCCGCCGCGGTCGCGATCATCGCGGGTGCGGCCAACGCCCATCCCCACCGCACCGTGGTGGTCACCCGCGATGTGTACCCGACGCGCTGGGAGCACGGCCCGCGTCGCTGGGCCTGGGAGCATCGGCACGAGCGCCGCTGGAGCTGGGACCAAGGCCGTGACCGGCACTGGCCGGGTGAACGTGGGCGCGCCTACGGCTTTGGCCACTGACCGGCCAGAGCCGGCCGATCGGCCCGGCGAAATCGGCAGAAGCCCGCCGGGTCGCCGGACTTCGCGCAGCCTTGCGTTGCAATTTCACCGTGGAGCAGCATTTGCTCCGCATCAGGACAAAGAGATGCCTGTTCGCAGGCAAACGGGAGCCACCGATGACTATTCGTAAACCCCTTCCCGCCCTCGCGCTCGCCGCCGTCGTGGCGGCCGGGGCCTTCACTGCCTCTACCGTTCCGGCTTCGGCCGAGGACGGTCGCATCGGCGCCTTCGTCGGCGGCGCGCTGCTTGGTGGCATTATCGCAAATTCGATGAACCCGCCGGGCTATGGCTATGCGCCGCCACCGCCGCCCACCTATTACTACCGTCCGCGGGTTGTGGTGCGCGAATATGCGCCGCCGCCGGATGTGGTCTACGTCTATCGCCGTGACCGTTGGCATCACCGTCACCACTGGGGTGACGACGGCTGGGATAACTGATCGCAGAACGACGCGGCGGCTATCCTCTGCCGCGTCGTCGCCTGGTCGCCGGCGCGCGGCCTTGCGGAACGGCGGCAGATCGGTTGATCTCGCGTGATGGATCTGCCGGACTTTTCTTTCGAACAAGCCGCCTGGGCGCGTGGCTCCCTGCGTATCGCCGGCGTCGACGAGGTGGGCCGCGGCCCGCTTGCCGGCCCGGTGACCGCGGCGGCTGTGGTGCTTGACCCGGCCCGCATTCCTGCCGGGCTCAACGATTCCAAGACGCTTTCGCTGAAGCGGCGCGAGGCGCTCGACGCGGCGATCCGCGCGGTGGCGGAGGTGTCGGTCGCGCACGCGAGCGTGGAAGAAATCGATGCGCTCAACATCTTGCGGGCCAGCCACCTTGCCATGGAGCGCGCGCTGGCTGGATTGCGGCCGCCCGCCGACCATGCGCTGATCGACGGAAACCTCTTGCCGCGGGGCCTGACGATCTCGGCCGAAGCCGTGGTGAAGGGCGACGCGCGGGTGCTGTCGATCGCTGCCGCTTCGATCGTCGCCAAGGTGGCGCGTGACCGGATCATGGTGGATTTGGCGCAACAGCACCCAGGCTACGGCTGGGAAAGCAATGCTGGCTATGGCTCCAAGGCGCATCTTGCCGCGCTTCAAGATTTGGGTGTGACCCCTCATCATAGGCGTTCGTTCGCGCCAGTGTACAAGATGTTGTAGCAAGCATCTTTGATAACTCATTGATTCAAAAAAGAATTTGACGCCGAATCGGGGATGACTCATCTTTTGCCACAAGCGCCAAGCGCAAGATAAGAGGCAGAGATGACGACGAAGACC
>JAKAJW010000394.1:0-3433 GCA_021813645.1 Pseudomonadota bacterium
GGGTCATCGGCAGGCCGCGCAGATGCGGCACGGTGGCGAGCCGGATCGGGCGCGGCAGGGTCGGCTTCGAATGCTCCATGATGATCGCGATCGTCGGGCCGGAGCGCGACAGCGACGGATGCTGGAACGGCCGTGTCTTCACGCCCCGCGTCACCATCAGCCGGGCGTGGGCGTCGGTTTCCATCCCGTTCGCCAAGCGCAGCTCTTCCAGCGCCTCGGCCAGCTCGGCCTTGCTGCGGCCGATGTCGAGGTCGATCGCCTTGGCCGCCTCGTAGAGCCGGTCGAGATGCTCGTCGCGGAAGGCGAAACGGCCGTTGTAGAGCCTGAGCCCCTCCCAGACGCCGTCGCCCAGCATGAATCCGCTGTCGTAGACACTGACGAGCGCCTCGGCCTTGGGCAGAATCCGGCCGTTCAGATGGATCAGGATGCGCGCGTTGCGGGCATCCTCTTCGGCCTGATGTGCGCTGACCCGATCCATGCTGCCCCCCTGTCGTTCCGCCTGCCGATCTAGCGCCAGCCGCGCGGCAATCGCAACGGGCGAAAGCCCTTCCCCGTGCCGGGTGGCTTTTGTAGGGTCGGCGCGACCCTGGGGGACAGAGTGGCCGATACCGACGCAACCGTCACGCCGATGATGGCGCAATATCTGGAGACCAAGGCGCAGCATCCCGATGCGCTGCTGTTCTACCGGATGGGCGATTTCTACGAGATGTTCTTCGACGACGCGGTGGCGGCTTCGGCCGCGCTCGACATCGCGCTGACCAAGCGGGGCAAGCATCTCGGTGAGGATATCGCGATGTGCGGCGTGCCGGTCTTCGCCGCCGAGGGCTATCTTCTGCAGCTGATCCGCAAGGGCTTCCGCGTCGCCATCGCCGAGCAGATGGAGGATCCGGCCGAGGCGCGCAAGCGCGGCTCCAAATCCGTGGTGCGGCGCGAGGTGGTGCGGCTGGTCACCCCCGGCACGCTGACCGAGGAGAGCCTGCTCGAGGCGCGCCGCCACAACTATCTGGCCGCCTTCGCCGAGGTGCGCGACGAGGCGGCGCTGGCCTGGGTGGATATTTCCACCGGCGAGGTGAGCGTGGCGCCCTGTCCGGCGGTGCGGCTGGCGCCGGAGCTGGCGCGGCTCGCCCCGCGCGAGGTGCTGCTGAGCGACGCGCGCGAAGCGGAATGGGCCGGGGTCGTTACGGAAGCCGGGGCGGCGGTGACGCCGCTTGCCCGCGCCAGCTTCGACAGCCAGGGGGCGGAGAAGCGGCTCTGCGCGCTCTGGGGGGTGGCGAGCCTCGACGCCTTCGGCAGTTTCGGCCGGGCGGAGCTGTCGGCGCTGGGCGCGCTGGTGGCCTATCTGGAGCTGACCCAGCGCGGCAAGCTGCCGCTGCTGCGCCCGCCCCAGCGGGACGCGGCCCAGGGTCGGGTGCAGATCGACGCGGCGACCCGGCGCAACCTGGAGATCACCGCCTCGATGGCGGGCGAGCGCGAGGGCTCGCTGCTGGCTGCGGTGGACCGCACGCTGACGGCGGCGGGCGGCCGGCTTCTGGAGCGGCGGCTGGCCGGGCCGTCGCGCGATCTGGCCGAGATCCATCGGCGGCTGGCGGCGGTGCGCTTCCTGCGCGAGGAGCGGGCGCTGCGGCAGGGGTTGCGTGAGGCGCTGCGCCGGGTGCCGGACATGGACCGGGCGCTGTCGCGGCTGGCGCTGGAACGCGGCGGGCCGCGCGATCTGGCGGCGATTCGCGGCGGGCTGGCGCAGGCCGGGCAGGTGGCGGCCAGGCTGCTGGCGGTGGCCGATCTGCCGGCGCTGCTGGCCGAGGCCGCCGCCGGGCTGCAGGGCCAGGACGCGCTGCTCGACCTGCTCGACCAGGCGCTGGTGGCCGAGCCGCCGCTGCTGGCGCGCGACGGCGGCTTCATCGCCGCGGGCTATGACGGCGAGCTGGACGAGACGCGGGCGCTGCGCGACGAGGGCCGCGGGGTGGTCGCCCGGATGCAGGCCGACTACGCCGCCGAGACCGGGGTGGCGGGGCTGAAGATCAAGCACAACAACGTGCTGGGCTATTTCATCGAGACCACGGCGACACATGCCGAGAAGATGCTGGCGCCGCCCCTGTCGGATCGCTTCATCCACCGCCAGACCACGGCCAACCAGCTGCGCTTCACCACGCTGGAGCTGAGCGCGCTGGAGACCCGGATCCTGAACGCCGGGGCACATGCGCTGGAGATCGAAAAGCGGCTCTACGACAGCCTGAGGGAGGCTGTTCTGGCCGCAGCGGCGGCGATTTCGGCGGCGGCGCGGGGCTTCGCCGAAATCGACCTGGTGGCCGGCTTCGCCGAACTGGCGGCGACCGAGGACTGGGTGGAGCCGAAGCTCGACGACAGCCGCGCCTTCACGGTGGAGGGCGGTCGGCATCCGGTGGTGGAACGCGCACTGCGCCGGCAGGGCGGGGCGCCCTTCATCCCCAACGATTGCGCGCTGAGCGCCGGCGGCACCCCGGCGATCTGGCTCATCACCGGGCCGAACATGGCGGGCAAATCGACGTTCCTGCGGCAGAACGCGCTGATCGCCCTTATGGCCCAGGCGGGTAGTTTCGTGCCGGCGAACGCCGCCCATATCGGGCTGGTCAGCCAGATCTTCAGCCGGGTCGGCGCGGCCGACGATCTGGCCCGCGGCCGCTCCACCTTCATGGTGGAGATGGTGGAGACCGCGGCGATCCTGAACCAGGCGGACGATCGCGCGCTGGTCATCCTCGACGAGATCGGCCGCGGCACCGCGACCTACGACGGGCTGTCGATCGCCTGGGCGGTGCTGGAGCATCTGCACGAGGCGAACCGCTGCCGGGCGCTGTTTGCCACCCATTACCACGAGATGACGGCGCTGGCCGGGCGGCTGCGCGGGGTGGAGAACGCCACCGTCGCGGTGCGCGAATGGCAGGGCGAGGTGATCTTCCTGCACGAGGTCAAGAAGGGCGCGGCGGACCGGTCCTACGGGGTGCAGGTGGCCCGGCTCGCCGGTCTGCCGGAGGCGGTCGTGAGCCGCGCCCGGGTGGTGCTGGAGGCGCTGGAGAAGGGCGAGCGCGAGGGCGCCAAGCGGCCGGCGCTGATCGACGATCTTCCGCTGTTCGCCGCCGCCGCGCCGCCGGCGCGGCCCGCGAAGAGCTCGGAGGTGGAGGCGCGGCTGGCTGCCCTGCAGCCCGACGAAATGACGCCACTCGCCGCCCTGCAGGCGCTCTACGAGCTGCGCGCGCTGTTGCCGCAGGGCGAGGGCGTTCAGTCGTAGAAGGGGGTGAGCTGGGCGACCACGACGGAGTTTTCCGCCAGCGCCCGCTCCATCAGCGCCTCTTCCTCGGCGGCGATCTCCTCGCCGGCCTCCTGCCGTTCGGCCAGGGTGCCGTAGCCGGTGACATCCAGCGGCGACATTTCGGCCGCTTTCAGCAGCGCCACCGTCTCG
>JAKAJW010000394.1:3443-6502 GCA_021813645.1 Pseudomonadota bacterium
CGCGCACCGCCTCGGCCTCGTCGACGCCGGCGGCATAGCACAGAAGCCCGGCGCCGGTCGCCTTGTCGGGCAGGCCGTCGCCCTTGCAGCGGCCGACCTCGACGAGCAGCGTATAGACCTGTTGCGGCCGCTTGGGCTTGTCGGACGCCTCGGCCATGTCAGTCCCGGAGCAGCTCGTTGATCGAGGTCTTCGACCGGGTCTGGGCGTCGACCTTCTTCACGATCACCGCACAATAGAGGTTCACGCCACCCTTCGACGGCATCGAGCCGGCCACCACGACGGAGCCGGCCGGCACCTCGCCATAGATCACCTCGCCGGTCTCGCGGTCGACGATCTTGGTGGACTTGCCGATGAAGACGCCCATCCCGAGGACGGAGCCCTCGCGGACGATGCAACCCTCGACCACCTCGGAGCGGGCGCCGATGAAGCAGTTGTCCTCGATGATGGTCGGGCCGGCCTGCATCGGCTCCAGGACGCCGCCGATGCCGACGCCGCCGGACAGGTGGACGTTCTTGCCGATCTGGGCGCAGGAGCCGACGGTGGCCCAGGTATCGACCATCGTGCCGGTATCGACATAGGCGCCGAGGTTCACGAAGGAGGGCATCAGCACCACGCCCGGCGCGATATAGGCCGACTTGCGCACGATGCAGTTGGGCACCGCGCGGAAGCCGGCGGCCTTCCATTGGCTGTCGCCCCAGCCGGAGAACTTGCTATCGACCTTGTCCCACCAGCTGCCGCCCTGCGGGCCGCCGTGCTGCTGCGCCATGTCCTTCAGGCGGAAGCCCAGGAGCACCGCCTTCTTGGCCCATTGGTTCACGTGCCACTGGCCGTCGGGCTGGCGTTCGGCCACCCGCAGCGCGCCGGTGTCGAGCGCTTCGAGCGTGGCGGCGATTGCCTCGCGGGCCGGGCCTTTGGTGGCGGGGGTGATCGTGTCGCGCACCTCCCAGGCGGCTTCGATCGCGGCTTCGAGCTCGGCGTTGGACATGCGGGCCTCCCAGCGGGTCGCTTCAGTGATCTGGCGTCACTGGGCCTGAGGCTATAGACGAGGCGCAGGCTTCGTGCAATCCGCGCGGGCCGCGAGGAGGACGACCATGAGCCCGGATCCCCGCATCAGCCGGTTCCGCGACGCCGGCGAGGACCTGCGCCACGCCAAGGGTTTGCCCGACACGCCGCAGGGTCGTTCGCCCTCCTACCGGCTGGCCTATGCCGATACCGATTTCCTCCTGCGCGACGAAATGCGCGGGGTGCGGCTGCAGCTGGAGCTGTCGAAGGTCGAGATCGAGCTGGCCGAGCGCGGCATCAACTCCACTGTGGTCATTTTCGGCTCCGCCCGGGTGCCGGAGCCGCGGTTGCGCGAGGCGGCCGCGGCGCCGGGGCTGGCGGCGCTGTCCGACGCCTATGGCATGGCGCGCCAATTCGCCCGCGCGGTGACCGAACGCTCGCTGGCCAGCGGCGGGCGGGAATATGTGGTGGCGACCGGTGGCGGGCCGGGGATCATGGAAGCCGGCAACCGCGGCGCGGCAGAGGCGGGCGGCCAGAGCATCGGCTTCAACATCGTGCTGCCGCACGAACAGCGGCCGAACGATTTCGTGACGCCGGATCTGTGCTTCAACTTCCACTATTTCGCCGTGCGCAAGATGCATTTCCTGATGCGGGCGCGGGCGATCGCGGTCTTTCCCGGCGGCTTCGGCACGCTCGACGAGATGTTCGAGGCGGTGACGCTGATGCAGACCAAGCGGATGAAGCGGGTGCCGATCCTCTTGTTCTTCCCCGACTACTGGCGCCGGGTGGTGAATTTCCCGGCGCTGGTCGAGGCCGGGGTGATCGCCGAGCGCGACCTGGAGCTGCTGAGCTTCGTCGAGACGGTGGATCAGGCGCTGGCGGCGATCGACGCCGCCGCCACGGGGCAGGTGTGAGCATGTCGGCCCTTGCCGCCTGGCTGGAGCGCCGGCTTCCCCGGCTGCCGCAGGGGATCTTTGCGGCGCTGCTCGCCGCGCTGGTGCTGGCCGCGGCGCTGCCCGCCTTCACCGGGTTGCCGCCGGTGGACCGCGACGAGCCGAGCTTCGCGCAATCGGCCAAGCAGATGCGCGCCAGCGGCAATCTGGTCGATATCCGGTTCCAGGACGGCACCCGCTACAAGAAGCCGGTCGGCATCTACTGGCTGCAGGCGGCGACGGCGGCGGCGCTCGGGCCGAAGGGCGACCGGGTGATCTGGCATTACCGTCTGCCGTCGCTGCTGGGCATCCTGGCGGCGGTGCTGCTTGGGGCGCGGATCGCGGCGGGGTTCGGCGGGCCGGCGGCCGGGCAGGCGGCGGGGCTGATGCTGGCCGGCAGCTTCCTGCTGCTGGCCGAGGCGCATCTGGCGACCACCGACGCGGTGATGCTGGCGGCGATCCTGGCGGCGCAGGCGGTCTTGGCCCGGCTCTATCGCGCGGCGCATGCGGCCGCCTTCTTGCGGGCCGCGCTGAAGCCGCTGCCCGTCGGGTCGCTGGTACTGTTCTGGGGCGCGCTGGCGGCCACGGTGCTGCTGAAGGGGCCGGTGGGCGCCTTGGTGCTGGGGCTGACGGCGCTGGCGCTGGCGCTGATCCATCGCCGCGCCGGCTGGCTGATGGCGTTGCGACCGGGCTGGGGGCTGCTTGGCCTGGCGCTGGCCGTGCTGCCCTGGTTCGTGGCGATCACCGTGGTCTCCGGCGGGGCGTTCTGGCGCGAGGCGCTGGGCCATGACCTGCTCGGCAAGGTGGTGGCGGCGCAGGAGGATCACGGCGCCCCGCCCGGCACCTACCTGGCGCTGCTCTGGATCACCTTCTTCCCGGCCTCGATCCCGCTCGCCCTGACCCTGCCGCGGATCGCGCGGCTGTGGCGCCGGCCGGGGGTGATCTTCGCCCTGGCCTGGGTGGTGCCGGCCTGGCTGGTCTTCGAGCTGAACCCGACCAAGCTGATGCATTACGTCATGCCGCTCTATCCCGGCCTGGCGCTGGCGGCCGCGCTGGCCTGGGCCGAGGGGGCGCTGGCACTGCGGCGCTGGCACTGGATCCTGGCCGGGCTGCTGACCGCGCTG